>JAEUQZ010000326.1 GCA_016788965.1 Anaerolineae bacterium
GATCCAGTGCTTGATGCAGGTCCTTGACTTCCCAGCGGCCGACATAGCGAAGGAACACGAACGTTTTCTCTGCGTTTCCCCACTCAACGGTGATGGGCATGACTTAGTACCCTTCATAACTACCGGTCAGGCGAGATGATCCTGATGAACTGTCCTCATCATAGGTCGTACTGGCTGCCAGAAACATTAAGACTTCGCAAGCTTACACTATCTTCACAAATGAATGCCTTCCACATCACCCTGCTCGCTCCTCAAGAGCCTGGACGACCGCCGGGAGTTCGCGCAGGGACAGGATCAGCGCCGTGGCCGGATGCGGCTGGTCGGGCGCGTAAGGATAGCGGCAGGCACGCTCGAAGGGATCGAGGGCGTGCAGTTCAACCGGGACGCGGGCGGAACCGGGCTTCCAGATGGTGCGGAAGCCGTGGCCGGACGGAGAGCGCACATCGTCGTCGTAAAGATCGCCGACCATGATACTGAGCCGGGCGCGTTCCGGCCAGTCGCCGAAGAAGCGGCGGTGCTTCTTCAGGCCGTTATGCACATCCGGCGTGAGGAAGGCGGTGAAGTACGGCGTGAGTCCCAGCGCCTCCAGCACCGGACGCTGATAGCGGGCCAGCCCTTTGGTGGCGACAACCAGCGCCCGCCCCGGCGAGACCAGTTCATGCAGGGCTTCATGAGCGAAAGCCAGCGCGGTGGAATGCGAGGCGGCGTGCTGTTCGACCAGGGCGACGCAGTTGGCCTCCAGCCTGACGTTCCGGCGGCGGGCGACTGTCTGGGCGATGTCGTCCCAATCCATGGCGGCAATGGGGGAAACCGACTCATCCGCCTGCCGCGCGAAGTATTCGGCGGCGATCTCGGCCATGAGCGACTCGGCCGGCTGCCCGGTCTTGGCGGCGAGTTCAGCGGTGACGGCCGGCCAGACGGCCGTCTCGAAGGGGTTGACCATGAGCGTGCCGTCGAGGTCGATGAAGACGATGGAACGGTAGTGCATGAGGCTTATTGTATATCGAGTCATTGGAGAGGATACAGATGTCCTGAAAAAAGGTGGAGACGATCTGATTATGGATCGTCTCCACCTGCTCCGAGAGCGCGGTTGCCGTCCCGCGTTCCTCAAGGATTGTGGTCGGTATGGACTGCACCGACCTTTACGATGCTATCGGATGACCACCGATGTCGTCTCCGTTCCACCGCCGTAGGGGATGAACGCAGCCCGCCACTCTTCGATGCTGTACTGCTTGCGTTTCCCCTTGTAGCGCCAGGAACCCCAGTAGTCGGGATCGTGAGTCACGACGTAATCGTCATGCCGTTCCAGCAGAACCAGCCAATGCCAGCCGGTGTAGTGCTTGTCCTGAACGTTCTCGCGCAGGAAGCCACCATACCAGACCAGGCAGATGGCGGGCATGGGCGGCGCATTGCAGACGGGCAGTGAAACGGTTTCCGCTGTCAGATTCACACCCCTGAAGTTGTCGATCAGGTTCTGCGCGGTGCTCAAACCGTTGGGATGGGATTGAAAGTGCAGGTCGTTGACCTCGACACATCTGCCGCGCCATTCGGCGAGCATTGCCACACAGGTCTGCCCGCAGTCGGCGGTGCGGTTATTGGCATCCACATCCCATTGTGAACGGTAGGGAACCTCGTCATGTACGACCGGAACATCGGGTATGTCCTGGAGAACCTCGATCATGCTGGCATGAATGTAGCCTTGTGAGACGCGCCACCAATCGCCGACCAATTCGGCGTTCTCGAATTGGGTTCCGCGCGACAACAAACGAATGATGTTGTTGTCGTTGAACTCCGGAGAAGCCCGAAGCCTCACACCGTCATCGATCACCTGGATTCTCATAGAACCTCCTTATGAACTTGGCGATCCCATCTCGTCCCAGGGTCAGTTCAACCGGGGTCGATTGCGATGACACTGGATGCCGTATCAGGGAAGGCCTTTCAGCACAAGCGGAGAATCAAAACGCCGAAACCCGGTTACGTTCTGTAACAGATTTCGGCGTTCATGAGGCGGTATGGCTGTCACAAAACGTGACGGATCGTCATTCTTCAGTGACGATATTTATGTAGATTCTAAGTCTCCTCAGCCGCTAAAGCCAGTGACATTTGTCACAAAGTCCGAAATGTGTCGAGCGCCCCATCGAGGTCGATGAAGACAATGGAACGGTAGGACATCGGCATGGCTCGCAGTAGTGGATCGCGGCGAGACACGATAGCATAGATGGGCAGACGGGTGAAGATCAGATCGCGGCGCGGGGAACGATGGAGAACCGAGCGATCCGCAGCACAATCTGGAAGGCGGCGCTGATCCTGCTGGTAGGTGGGACGCTGGGCCTGGCCGCGGCCAGCCGCCTGGGTGGGTGGGCGGCCAGCGAGTCGCCCGGCCTCCTGTACTGGTCGTTCGCCGAAGGGCGCGGGGCGCTCTTCCGGTTGGATGTCGAACGCGGGCTGACGGCGCGGCTGGCCTCGCCGCCGGATTACCGCCTGATCAATCCGCCCCAGTTGGCCCCCGACGGCCAGCATATCCTCTTCGAGGTAGACCGTGACGGCGAGCGGGCGCTGTTCATCACCACCCTGGCGGGCGAGGTGCTGTTCGAGTCCGACCGCCGCTCGGCGACCCGGCTGCCGGTCTGGTCGCCAGATGGGCAGGAAGTCGCTTTCTGGTCTACGCGGGACGGCCTGTGGCGCTTCTACCGCATGGGCTGGGACGGCAGCGGGCAGCGCCAGATCAGCACGCGGGTCGGGCTGATGCCCTATACCTATCCGATGTGGTCGCCGGATGGGCAGCGCATCCTGTTCCGGTTGTGGGCGGCGCGTTTCGGCGCGACCATATTCCTGCTCGATCTGCGCGATGGCTCGACCGACGACCTGACCGAACGGCTGAGCGCGGCGGGCGATCTGGCCTGGTCGCCGGATGGAACGCGCCTGATCTTCCGGTCGGAGAAAGAACGCAACGGCGAAGTCTACCTGCTGGATGTGGTCAGCGGCGCGTTGACGAACCTGACGCGCGATTCCGCCATCGATTTCCAACCATCCTGGTCGCCCGACGGGCAGGAGATTGTCTTCGTCTCCACGCGGAACGGACGCGGTGAGTTGTTCGTCATGCGGGCGGACGGCTCCGAAGTGCGCCAGGTTACCGAAGGCGGAGGCTGGCAGCCCGCCTGGTCGCCAGCCGGAGATCAGATCGCCTTCATCTCGCGGCGGGATGGCTCCGACGCGCTGTACGTCGTGCGCCCGGATGGGAGCAATCTGCGTCCGGTACTGCGGCTGACTCAGCAGATCATCTTCCTCGGCTGGCAGGGGGAGTAGGGGCGACTCGCCGGGTCGCCCCTGATGAAGAATTGGGCTTCTACAGCCCCAGCTTGCCGGGACAGAGGATGTTGTTCGGGTCCATGGCCTGCTTGATGCGGCGCAGGGTTTCCATGCCCGCGCCGTACTGCGCTTCCATGAACGGAGCCAACCGGATGCCAACGCCGTGATGGTCGTTCATCAGCGCCCCGGCTTTCATGGCCGCCTCGGTTCCCGCCCGGAAGACGGCATCGTGGAGGGCTTTGGCCTCGGCCAGATCAGGCGGGCCAATCGGAATCTTCATGCGGGCGTAGATCATCGACCCCCATTCGTACCAGTGCGACAGATGGGTATTCAGCGACAGGTTGTAATGGGCCGGCACGACCGCGCGGATGGCCTCGGTCGTCGCGTGGTAGACCGCCTCGATATGGGCGAAGTCGGCCACCACATCGACGGTTCCCCAGATGCTCGGCAGTTCCGGCGCGTAGGGCGGATAGTAGAAGACGTAGCGCCGCTCCCACCACAGTTCACCGATGCGCTCCGGCAGCAGTTTGCCCCCGTGCGCCAGACAGATGTCGCGGGCAGCAGCCGCTTCCAGATCGACCAACGCGGGATACTCGCCGTCGAACATCAGGACGAAGGTCGGTTCGGATAGAGGAGCATCGACCGCGCGCGACAGGCTGTGCGAGGCCGCGTGGACATCGTACAGGCGGGCGACGGGCGGCCGCAGCCCCGTCACCATGATCTGCCGTCCGGCTTCTATGCCGTCGGCGAGATTGGCGAAGCTGACCACCAGGAAAGCGCGCTTCTTGGGCAGCGTCCGCAGTTTGATCGTCGCCGCCGTGATGATGCCAAGCGTGCCCTCGGAGCCGATCAGCAGTTGGGTGAGTTCCGGGCCAACGGCGTGGCGCGGCACGGCCGGCGTCTGGACGAGTTCCCCGGTGGGGGTGACGAACTCGACATTCAGCACGTGGTCTTCGATCTTGCCGTACTTGCTGGACAGCACGCCCGAACCCCGCGCGGCAATCGAGCCGCCAATCGTGGCCCACTCGGTCGAAGCCGGATAGTGGGTGAAGCACAGGCCGTCGGCGTTGAGTTCGGCCTCGAAGTCGCGGACGATCTTGCCCGCCTCGACGACGCAGGTCAGCGATTTGTGGTCGAAGGAACGCACGCGGTCGAGGCCGCGCAGATCGATAACCAGCCCGCCCCGGTCGGCGTTGGCCGCGCCCTGGACGCCGCTGCCTCCCCCCCACGGGGTGATCGGCAGGCGCAGTTCATTGCACAGCCGGACGATCTGGGCAACCTGCTCGGCGGTCTGGGGGCGGACGGCCACATCCGGGCGGCTGACGGGCTGCCCGGCTCCCATCGCGGCGATGGCGTACCACCACTGGTCGCCCGCATACTGGGCGCGGGCCTCCGGCGCGGCCATGACCGCGCCGGCTCCGACAATCGCGCTGAGGCGCTGGATCAACACATCGGCAGCTACGGCAGCCATGCTTTACCCTCAGTCCAGTCCTGATTCTTGATGGTGACTTCGATCTTTTCCAGTTCTTCGACAGCATCGACGAGGTGCTTGCTGAAGCGCTGGAAGGCGATTTCGCCCTTCTCGGCGGTGCCGCGTTCGGGAACGCCCATCACGCCAGAGTCGGTGAATTCCTCGTGGTCGAAGGGGAAGTTGAAATACTGGTAGCCCTGGAATTCGGCATCGGGCATCCCGTCGTTCTTGGCCCAGGCCGGGCCGAGCCAGCGGGGCGCGTGGGCTTTATCGGTCTTGGCGCGGTCGAGGCGCACCAGTTCAGCGTTGTGCGCCAGCACCTGCGAGGTTTCCAGTTCGCCCGCGTGCCAGCCAGGGGTCTCCTGGACGGGGCCTTCCAGCACGTCCTTCAACATGCCGATATAGCGTTCGGCGTAGGGCTTGTAGTAGACGATCAGCGCCCCGGTTTCGTAGCGCAGGCGGCGCAGCACCGGATCGACCACTTTGACGTTGGAGCCGTGGCCGTTGACGAAGATCAGCCGCTTGAAGCCGTGATGAATCAGGCTGCGGCCAATATCGTAGAGGACGTTGAGGTAGGTATCCGCCCGCAGGGTGATCGTGCCCGCGCCCCAGCCGGGCGAGCGCATGTGCTGCGGCGAATAACCCAGCCACAGTGTTGGCGTGTAGAGGATGCCGGCTTCCTCACCGGCGCGTGTGGCGACCTCGGTGGCGGTGATGCAGTCGCAGTACAGCGGCAGATGCGGGCCGTGCTGCTCCAGGCTGGCTTTGGGGATCAGGATCGTGTCGGAATGTTTGAGGTATTCCTGGACATCGACGTAGCTCAGGTCTCCCAGGCAGTACGAGGGAAACCCCAACTCTTTCGTCTTGCGCGGTGACATCGTTAGCTCCTTACCAAACGCGGTCTCATCCGATCAGCCGCAGGAGTTCGTCCAGCGCCGCCTCGGCAAAGGCCGCCTGATTAATGTGTGCATCCACTTCACGATAACGGATTTCTTTTTTCAGACCATCCCGCAGCGCATCCCAGCAGCGGCGGTTGACCTCCGGCTGCCAGAACGCCCCGCCTTCGATATCCATGATCGACCCGCCGCCCAGCGGAACCACCAGCGTCACCGGGCCGGTCGCTGCGGCCAGCGCCGTGGTCACGGCGCGCGCCGTCAGCCAGTCCTGCAGCGCGGCGG
>JAEUQZ010000327.1 GCA_016788965.1 Anaerolineae bacterium
CGTGCGGGGCAGTTGTTTTCAAGGGGAAATCCCGGACGGCCAGAAGGCCGTCCCTACGAAGACGGTGTTTGAAGGGAACGAGCCGCTATTTTCAAGGGGGAATTTCGGACGCTCTGTTGGGCGTCCCTACGGGAGGGATGAGACCGTCTTGACTGGCGGATCGTCACTCTGTTCGGTACAGTCGTGGACGAATTTGTGGAATAATCTCGCCGGGCCCTCACGCAGCGCCCGGTTTTCATGTCACGAGCAGAAGGGGCGAGGCTGTGGAGTTCCTGCGGGTCAATGGGCCGGTGATTGCTATCGTGCTGGCTGTGCTGGGCAACCTGGGATTCGTCGTTGGGGTGGTGGTGTTCCTGCGGGGGTCACGCGATCCGGAGCGCCCGGCGGCGCGGCAGGCGGCGGTGTGGTTCATCGGCGGGGGCGCGTGCATCCTGGTGGGGGCGTTGCTGCTGCTGTGGGGTGGAACGGCGGGATGAGCGGCCTTGCTCATGTTAACAATCCGCGCTAACGTTTAAGAACTGCGAAAGAATCGGTAAACGAGAGTCCTCTGCATTGCCGGGCGCGTCCAGGTTCGATAAGCTTTGCGTCATGGAGTGATGTCCAGCGACGGGGGGCGCATGACAACCCAACGGCAGTCGATTTCGCTTCAACTGGGACGCCGCCGCCGCATCCTGGTTGAAAACCTGACCGCGTATGCCTTCCTGCTGCCAGCGGGAATCCTGATCTTCGTCTTCGGTATCTTTCCCCTGATTTTCGCCTTCTTCGTGAGCCTGAATCGCTGGCGCCGCTTCCCGGACGAGTACGTCGGCATCCAGAATTATCAGCGGGCGCTGGGCGACTTCGCCTATGTGCTGTTCTTCTGGTTGGGACTGGCGCTGCTGATCTGGGGCGGCTTATGGCTGATCCGCGCCGTGCAGCGCGAGGTGATCCAGAAGCGACAATGGCGAGGGCTGGCGCTGCTGATCGTGGGCGGGGTGAATGCGGCGGCGGCGCTGCTGTTCATCCAGTGGTTCAGCCGACTGCTGCCGGCGGTGCTGAATATCCCGCGTGAACTGCGGGGTCAGGATGCCAGCGGCGGGCTGTTCGTCAGCAAGTTCATCGAGAGCTTCAGCCTGCCAGAGGTGCAGGCCGCGGGCGGCGAGATGCTGGCGGCCGTCGTCATCGGGTCGGTGCTAAGCGGATTGGCGGTGCGCGGTCTGCGGCTGGACTCCGGCGGAGGGCTGCTGTGGCGGTTCAGTGCTGGATGGCTGCTGCTGACGGTCGGCGGGCTGACGCTTGATCTGGTGCTGCGGGCGATTCAGGCCGCGGCTGAAGCGGCGCAGTCGTCCGGGACAGAACTGCCCATTGGGTTTCAGGTGGTGGTCATCAGCGCGGGGGCGGGGTTGATGCTGGCGGCTTATGCGCTGTGGCGGTTCAGCATCGGGGCTGCGAGCGACAGGCGGTTGCTGCTGGGCGGGATGGCGGCGGCGGCGCTGGTCGTGGGCGGGTATGCATTGGTGGCAGAAGCGCCGAGGATGCTCGCCAGCGCCGACCGGGACATGCTGGAAGGCTTCAGCGTGACGATCATGTACTCGCTCGGCTCGGTGCCGATTCAACTGGCGGTCGGGTTGGGACTGGCCTACCTGCTCTTCCAGAAGGTGAAGGGCAAGACGCTGTTCCGCATGATCTTCTTCCTGCCATACATCATGCCGTTCATCGCCACATCAATGGTGTTCACGCTGCTGTTTTCGCACCGCCAGGACTCGATCATCAACCATCTGGTGGGGTTCTTCGGGGTTCCGCCGCAGAAATGGCTGCTGGAGCCGACGGGCATCGGGCGGCTGCTGTTCGGGCCGCAGATCCCGGATTGGCTGGCTGGCCCCGGTCTGGCGCTGGTGGTCATCATCATCTACACGGTGTGGACGTATGCGGGTTACGCGACAGTGGTGTTCCTGGCGGGGCTGGGGAACATCTCCGGCGAGTTGTACGAAGCGGCGCGGATCGATGGGGCGTCGGGGTGGGGTGTGTTCCGCTATATCACGCTGCCGCTGCTCTCACCGACGACGTTCTTCCTGTCGCTGGTGGCGACCATCGGCACATTCCAGGCGTTCACGCAGTTGTGGGTGATGCGGACGCCGGCTTCGACCCGCGCGGTGGATACGGTGAGCATCTATATTTTTGAGCGGATCACGGATGCCAGCCCGAATTACGGCTATGGGGCGGCGCTGTCGTTCGTGCTGTTCATGGTCATCCTGGCGCTGACTTTCATTCAGAATCGGGTGGCTGCACGGAGGGTGTTCTATGGTTGATCTGGCACGCCCGGCAGCCGCCGCACCACCGCAGGCCGCCGCACGGCCAGGGCCGTTCTCGCCGGGTCGCCTGCTGACCTACGCGATCCTGCTGTTCGGGGCGGCGTTGGCGCTGGGGCCGTTCATCTGGATGCTGAGCGCCTCGTTTATGAATTCAAGCGAGATCGCGGCGGGCCGGTTGTTCCCCGGACTGCTGCGGTTCGAGAATTATCCGACGGCCTGGACGTTGGGCAACCTGGGCCAGTTCATGTGGAACAGCGTGCGGATCACCGGGATCACGGTGATCGGGGAACTGCTGTTCTGCATCCCGGCGGCGTATGCCTTCGCGCGGATGCAGTTCTACGGGCGGAATGTGCTGTTCAGCCTGATGCTCGCCACGATGATGATCCCGGCCATCGCCACGCTGATCCCGAATTACCTGACGGTCGTCTGGCTGAGCCGGTTGGGGGAAAGCGTGTGCGGCGAAGCCTGCAAATGGCTGGATAACTGGCCGGCGCTGAGCGTGCCGTTCATGGCGTCGGCCTTCAGCATCTTCCTGCTGCGGCAGTTCTTCGCGCAGATCCCGGTGGAACTCTGGGAGGCGGCGCGGATCGACGGGGCGGGACACATCCGGTTCCTGCGGTCGGTGATTCTGCCGCTGTCGCGGGCGCCGGTGATGACGGTGGCGCTGTTCGCGTTCATCGGCTCGTGGAACGCGCTGATGTGGCCGCTGCTGGTGGTGCAGAGCGATACGTGGCGGCCTATCGCCTTCGGTCTGCAGAAGTTCGTCAACTCGGATATTCCCAACGAGCAGCACCTCCAGATGGCGGCGGCGATGATTATGATCGCGCCGATGCTGGTGCTGTATTTCTTCACGCAGAAGCAGTTCACGGAAGGCATCGCTTCATCGGGGTTGAAAGGGTGATGCCCTGAAGTGTGTTATGCGCTTTTCAATCGGTGTCTTCCGTGATCCTCACCCCCTGGCCCCCTCTCCATTGCATGGCGAGGGGGAAACTCAATCCATGATGAGGGGAAAAGGTGGCATCAAGTGCATAACAGGCTCTCGTTTTCTGGCTCCCTCCACCGCACGAGGGTGCGGTGTCATTCAGCAAGCCGCGTGTGAGGGGTTTGACACGCGGAGTCATGTTTCAGTGAACGAATCGGACTATCGCAAGTACGAAAGGATCCAGTATGCGTAAAGTCTTTCTCCTGGTGTTGATCCTGCTGCTCGGCCTGAGCGCCGGCGCGATGGGCGTTTCCGCCCAGCAAGCGACCAGCACTCCGGAACCCACACCGTCGCCGACTCCGCTGCCGCCCGTGACCTTCACCCAGGCGGCCACCGAATTCACTGGCGAGTCGGATACCTTCGCGGGCGTCGATCCCAGCGGCGTGACCGTGACCTACTGGCATCAATACAACAATCCCTACCAGCTTTCGGTCATCAGCGGTTTGGTGAACGCCTTCAACGCCACCAATCCGTATGGGATCACGGTGCAGGCGTCGGCTCAGGGCAATTACAACGACATCCGCAGTCTGGTGAACAACGCGATCATCTCCGGCGATCTGCCCAATCTGGTGGCGGGGTTCCCGAACGATGCGCTGAGTTATGCGCTGGATGATGTGGTGGTGGACCTCAGCCCCTACGTGGCCGATACCAAGTGGGGCTATTCGGCGGATGCTGCTGCCGACCTGAACATGCCGATCCTATCGGGTTGGGTGAATGCCGAGGGTCAGCAGCTTGGCTGGGTGAACCAGGTTTCGGCCAACGTGCTGGCGGTCAACACGGCGATGGTCAAGGAACTGGGCTTCAGCGGCGCACCGAAGACGCTGGATGAATTCAAGCAGGTGGCCTGCGCGGCGGCTCAGAGCGATCTGACGGGCGCGGAAGGCGGCAAAGTCCAGGGCTTCCCGATTGTGGCGGACGCCTCGCAGTTTGAATCGTTCGTCGCCAGCGTCGGCGGCAGCCTGTTCGTGGATGGGCAGTGGAACTTCACGACCGAGCAGTCGCTGGCCGTTTTGCAGCTCATGGCCGATATGTACAAGGAAGGCTGCGCTTATATCCCGCAGGAACGCTTCGGCAATACCAATGACTTCGCCCGCGGCCTGAACCCGATGGCGCTGGGCAGTTCAGCAGGTATCCCGATCATCATCGGCGGTATCGAGAGCGCTGGCAGCGTCGTGACCGAGTGGGAAGTCACGGTGACGCCGCCGATGGCCGAGGGTGACACGGCCGCGCTTCAGTTGTTCACGCCGGGCGTCATGGTGTTCAGCGGGACGCCGGAAGAGCAGTTGGCTTCGTGGATCTTCCTGCGCTTCTTCTCGCAGGCGGATGTCAGCCAGCAGTGGGCCGAGGCGATGTCGTTCTTCCCGATCAGCCTGACGGCGGCGGCCAACCTCCAGCCGGCCAACCCGTACTTCGGCGCGATCAACACGCTGCTCGCCAGCGGCACGGTGAGCGTGTACGTCTCGCCGCAGCAGCTCAGCTATGGCGCGGTGCGCGATATCCTGGCGACGGGCCTGGCCGATGTGACCTCGAACGGCATGGATGTGATGGAAGTCGCTCAGCGCATGACCGATGACGCCAATCAAGCTCTGGCGGATTCGCAGTAGGGTGTCATGCACTTCGGCATCGGTTTGCTGTGATCCTCACCCCCAACCCTTTTCAGGGGTAGGTTTTTCCTGATCCTCACCCCCAACCCCCTCTCCATTGCATGGAGAGGGGGCTTAAGAGGTCAGTGAGGTTCGATAGGCAAGCGGCATCGCCCGGCGATGCCGCTTGTGATTCTGGGGGCGGATCACTCCGGCAGGTAGTAGGCGGTATAGGTTCCAGGCGAAGGCGATGCCATGCAGGTGGGAAAATAAAAAGCGGCTGTGCAGGCCGCTTTTTTCACTACGTGGAGGTTTGGCCGATCAGGGGTCAGTTCGAGGTTGGCGGGGGGACGTTTTCCAGGTGGAGGCGGAGCTGATCGAGGGCGGAATGGAGCGGTGGAGCCTGGAGCGGTTCCAGTTCCAGGAGGCAGGTGACCCAGTATTGGTCGTTCATGTTGGTGGCGTAGACGGCGTTGAGGTGGCGCGAGGTGAGGCCGTTCTCAAAGAGCGAGGGGTATTCCTGGGCGGCGTGAAAGCGGACGGTCGCCAGCACGAACTCGACATTTCGCATCCGGCCATCGAGCCGCAGCGCGAGGTTCTGGCGGGCGGTCTTATCGAGGCCGTGGGCATCGGCGGCGCGGCTGACGGCATCCACCCGCTCGACCAGTTGGCGCGACCAGATCACGATGGGGGGCAGCGCGGCGGGGATCGGCTTTTCACCGCGGAGGGTCATTTTCAGGGCGAGGATGAAGGCGCGCAGCACACGCAGGGTGCGGTTCATGGTGGGGTAGGCTCCTCAGCGGCGGCGCGAGCGGCGCAGAAACTCGATGCCGGCGACCAGGAGGATGCCGACCTGGACGATCAAGGCGGCGGCCAGCCAGGGTGATGTCCCGCTGAAGAGCGGGCTGGTGGCCGTCTCGGCGGCGAGCGGAATGGCGGTAGGGATGGGCGTGCTGACGGCGGCGACGCTCTGGGGCGTGGCCGTGGGCAGGTGCCGTGCGCTGAGCCGCAGCAGGCCTGCGTCGTCCGGTCGGCGCAGCAGCAGGCGGCCGGCGGCGAGGGCGAGCCACAGG
>JAEUQZ010000328.1 GCA_016788965.1 Anaerolineae bacterium
GCCGGATCAGGCCATGAGGCCGCATAGCTGAGCGGCTGCCAGGAGTTTGTCTCCACATTCCATTCCGCCGGGAAGATTTGGTACACCCGGCTCTCGACTTCGTAGAGATACCGCTGCACCCGTTTCCCAGAACCAACGACCAGCACGATGTCATCAACCGTGAATGAACGAGGCGCTGTTTCATTCGGGAAAGTGACCATTCGCAGGTCTTCTCCCTGGCTGAAATCCGCCTTGATCGCTTCTTTGCTCCGTTCGACATCCTGCAATGCCTGGGCATGAAGCGTGCTGCCATGCGCCTGGGTCACACTCCGATGACATGACTCGCACTCATCGGTGCCGATGTATTCGGCTTCATCGCCATCCTGTGCCAGCGCCACGCCCCCTCCGAAGAAGAGCATTGCCGCCCCGACCAGAATGGTCACGAGTCCGAATGTCAACAGCAGCAATATGGGTCTCTGTTGCATAGTGCCTTGCTGCCTTTCCTGGATGAGTTGGAAAATCCTTAGTCCCTGTCCGTTGTCCGAACGAACAGTGCATTGGCGATAAGTTGGGAATCGACGGCGAGGCCCGGTATGTCTTCGTGACAACCGCTGCACACATCATCCGGCATCGAAGCGATGATCGCGTTACGGACGGCTCGCTGGTTTTCGGGAGTCATCGTCGCGGTCTCGATGTGGATGCTGCCCGGCCCGTGACACGTCTCGCACCCCAGGTCGGCTTCTGCCGCCGGGACTCCGTCCAATTCAGGCTGAACGCTGTGGCATTCCGCGCATTCTTCCTGCCAGCCCTCCGAATTGACCATTGCGTCCCAGTCGTTCGGGATGGTCAGGAAACGCGCATCGGTTTGCATCACATACCGTTGGTGATGCTGGTCGCTCACTGCAAATGCCATATCGTTCGCCGTATAGGCGTGCATCTCTCCGCCAACCTGCAAGGTCTCCGCGCCGCCATAACTGACCGTAATGGCCTGCGGATTGGTTTGCTGATCCTGTTGTATGACGATGGGATCGAAATTGTCATCCCACGTTCGGTGATCCTCGGTATGACAGTTGAAGCAGGTCTTCGACCCAACATAAGTGGCATGTTCGGTAGATGGGCTGGCAGTCTGTGTTGTGATCGAGAGTGGTGCGGCAATGGCCGTCATCACGATCAGCAGCGTACCCATCAGCAGCGCCGCGCAGCCTATCGCTGCCAGAATGACCTGGAGCCGTGTCATCGAGCTTTTTCCTCTGGAAAGTTCTCTAGACATGGTACAACCTCGGATGCAATATCCTCTCGTACCATTGTCGCCGGAACCCTCCCTCTACACATCAATCCCCAGGATGATCCCTGCTCATCCTGCCGGATGATTTTCATTCGAGTTCGACCAGTCTCAGCCGCATCGCCAGCAGCGCCGCTTGCGTCCGGTCAGAGACGTGCAGTTTCTGAAGGATATGCTGCACATGCGTCTTAACCGTCGGCAGGCTGATGTTCAGCGTGTCGGCAATCGCGTTGTTCGAACAGCCGTGTACCATCAGTTGCAGCACATCCAGTTCCCGGTCGGAAAGGGCTTCGATTTGGGTGTCCTGGCCTTCTGGCGGCAGCGAGGTGTGATCTGCCAGACTTAATGCGGCGCTCAGCAAAGTGCGGTCGATGAGTTCATCGCCCGCCGCCGCCGCTCGAACCGCCCGCACGATCTGATCAGGATCCGTCTCTTTGGAAAGATACCCTGAAGCGCCGCCGCTGATCGCCCGCGCCAGATACCCCGGATTGGCATACGTCGTCAGCATGATGACGCTGGTACTTGGCGACGCCATCTTGATTTGTGGAAGTGCCTGTAACCCATCCACATCCCGCATCCGTATATCCAGCAGCATCACATCCGGCTGAAAATCTCGCGCCAGATCGACCGCGCTGATTCCGCTGTCCGCTTCCCCGATCACCTCGATACCCGGACGGGTCAGCAGCGCCCGCAAACCCTGCCGCACAATGCCGTGGTCATCGACAATCGCTACCCGCACGCACGCTGGAGGCTCATTGTTCATGTAAAACTACGCTTTCCTCAAACCCAACTGCTTAGGCCATCACACGGTCTACATCTTCAGGCATATCCGCGAAGAGCGTTACATTCGGCATCCCGCCGTTAGGAACCCAGATGTCCACTTGCGTTCCCTCTCCCGGCGTACTCGTGATCGTACAGTTGCCTCCCAGGAGTGCCGCCCGTTCCTGCATCGTCTTCATGCCCAGCCCGCGGCCCTCACTGGCGACCGCCGTTTGCCGGAACCCGATGCCATCATCCACGATCCGTATGCTGATCCCGGTTCCGTTATGAAAATGCAAATGCACATGTTTCGCCTGGGCATGTCGCCGCGCATTGTTCAGCGCCTCTTGCGTGATGCGGAACAGCGTCACTGCTGTCGATGTATCCGGTTCTTTAGGCAGCGCCTCGATCTTCAGATCGAGTTCCCATCCCGCCGCCTGGGCGATGGACTGAGTCAGTTCTTCGATGGCCGCCGTCACTCCCAGATCATCCAATGTCGCCGGCCGCAGCCCTTCGATGATCCGCCGGCCTTCTACGATGGCCGACGTGAGCGCATCGCAGCCGCGCTGAATGCCGCTGCGCGTGTTTTCCTCTCCAATCGGGCACTGATCCCGGCAGTTGCTCAGATAGAACCGAGTCCCAACCAGTTGTTGAATCAGCCCGTCATGGAGGTCGTAGGCGATGAGTTTGCGTTCTTCTTCCTGGGCGCGGATCAGCCGTTCGATCAGCCGGTGTTCTTGCTTGCGCTTGCGCTCCAACTCATGGGCCATCTCGCAGAAAGTCTTTGTGAGCGATCCAATTTCATCATCGGT
Source organism: Anaerolineae bacterium (assembly GCA_016788965.1). Lineage (GTDB taxonomy): Bacteria > Chloroflexota > Anaerolineae > Aggregatilineales > Phototrophicaceae > CFX2. The sequence goes on from JAEUQZ010000328.1 coordinate 2,833, forward strand.
AAGCTGCACCGCCGATTCGGGCGCCGTGCCCGTTTGACCGAACGAAGCCGTCATCTCTTGAAGCCGGGCAATCGGTTTCGTGAGCCGCCTGCTCACCATGAACGCCAACACCACCGCCAGCGTTACCCCCACCAGCGCGAACCCGCCCGCAGCCGCATAGAAGGTATTCAACCCCGCGAACAGGATGGACTTAGGCGTCTCGCGGTAAATCGCCCAGAACTGATCTGGTCGGCTCGAAGAGGGGAACACCGTGTCATACACATACACGCTGTGGTTGGTCTCGAAGCTTCCCGTTTCCCCATTCAGCATTGGAGCCAGATCGTCGCGGTCTTGTTCAGGCCGGAAATGTTCGGGATACACCAGAGACCGCTGATCCTGATCGACCAGCGCCCAGATATCCTCGCCCAGATCGGCAGGTAAATTCCGCAGCAGCCAACCTGCGTGGATGTCGATAACGATGATCCCACCGTTACCCCCATGCATCGCATAGAAAATCAGGGGGGCCGCGCTCGTCCCATTTTCCGAATCGACCCCGAAAGAGGATACATATACCCCTTGTTCGGGCAGCCCGATAACCTGCTGAAAATACTCTGCTGACGCCCGCGTCGTCAGATTGCTCCGCCGCGTCACCGTTCGTCCATCGGATTCGACCGCGACGACCTCCATCCCGTCCACATCCAGATACCGCAGCGCCCGGTACATCGGCCGCGCCGACAGCAGAATCATGAAGTCCTGCGCCACTTCAGTACGCCACACCGCGATCTGATCGCTGTCCTGCTGCTGCTGGAGCATGCCCAGGCTTCGCAGCGAGGTCAGGTACAGCCCGTCCCCTTGAGCCTGCCGCAGTGAATCAGCAATCGTCTCCGCCTGGAGATGAACCTCGCTCATCGACTTATCTACCGCGTGCATGGACAGGATATCCCGCGCGAAGACGTGCCCATACAGCGCCGTCGCCGCCAGCGGAATCACCAGCAGCAGCAGAAAGCTGAACATCAACCGAAAACGCAGCGTTTTGGGACGAAGGACTGCGGTCATTATGCCACTCCCCACTTCTCCACCATTGTGACGAAGAATCCCAGAATTGTTTCATGACATCTTTCAGCCTTTTTTGGTGCTGAATAGAAGATGTTTTTTGTCCGCAGATGCGCTTTACTTCACACCGAATGGGATTGCGTGTAATATTTCGATATCTACATGGCGGGAGGTAAACATGGCCGAACTCAGTTGGGGTAAAGCGAATCAGCCACAGACACAGGTCAAAACCGCTGGCAGCGAGAAAATCAAGTTCATGATCGGTGGTCTGCTGCTCCTGGTCGGCGTCGTCTATCTGATTGTTTCCGGGACATCCAGCGGCGCGCGTTACTTCATTACAGTCGATGAATTGGTGAAGAGCGCCGACTACGTGGGTAAGACCGTCCGCATTTCCGGTTCGGTGATTGGCGATTCTATCGTCTATGACAGCCAGAACCTCATCATCGATTTCACCATTGCCAACATTCCCGAAAATACGACCGACCTGGCGGCGACCCTTCATGACGCCGTGAACGATCCGAACGCCGCGCGCGTCTCGGTTCACGTTGAAAACCAGGTCATGCCCGATTTGCTCAAACACGAAGCTCAGGCCATCCTGACTGGCGTGATGGGCGAAGATGGTGTCTTCCGCGCGACCGAACTGCTGCTCAAATGCCCCAGCCGTTATGAGGAATCTGTGCCGGAGCAGTCCCAGGGTGGCGTCTAACAGGTCGTACCGGGTACGATATCCACAACCGACAATCTTCCTGGATAGCCAGACCTCGGCCTGCGGCCGTGAGGTTGGCGTGAGCGATGCCAGTCATCGCAAAGGATTGAGACATGCTTGCTGAGATTGGTCTCCTGGTGACGACGTTTGCCCTGATAACGGCCCTCTATGCGATTGTAGCCTCACTTTATGGTGAGCGCATCGCCCACAGCGAAGCCTGGGTTCGCAGCGGCCGCAACGCCGTGCTGCTGACAGGAGTCTTGCTGACCCTCGCCCTGGTCGCACTCCAGACCGCCATATTGACCCAGCAGTACGACATCGCCTACGTCTGGTCGGTGACGAATCCCCAGATGCCCGATTTCTTCCGTTTTACAGCCCTTTGGGGGTCGCAGGCCGGCTCGCTGCTGTTCTGGACATTCCTGATGGGCTTGTTCTCGGCCATCTGCGTCCTCATCAATTGGCGTAAGTATCGCCGTTTGATGCCCTATGCCATCGTTTTCATGATGGCGACCACCGTCTTCTTCATTTCACTGGTACTCTTCTTTGAGAACCCCTTTGAACGCTGGTGGGTCATTCCCACCAACCCGCCGGAGCAGCAGGTCGTTCAGGCCGTCTTCGCCCCCGCCGGAGCCGTCGCTCCGGATATGGCACTGCTGGCCCAATCCGCCAACGGCTTGAACCCGCTCCTGCGTCACTTCGGCATGGCGATCCATCCGCCGATGCTCTATCTCGGCTTCGTCGGCTTCGTCATTCCTTTCGCTTTTGCCGCCGGTGCGCTCGCCTCCGGCGACCTCAGCACCAACTGGATCAAGATTTCGCGCCAGTGGGCATTGCTGGCCTGGTTGTTCCTCGGCCTGGGTTTGATCCTCGGTGGTCGTTGGGCCTATGACGTGCTGGGCTGGGGCGGTTATTGGGGCTGGGACCCCGTGGAGAACGCGGCCTTTCTCCCCTGGTTGATCGGCACGGCCTTCCTCCACAGCATCATGATCCAGGAGAAGCGCGGGATGCTCAAGACCTGGAACATGTTCCTGGTTCTGGGGACATTCAGCGCGGTCATCTTCGGAACCTTCGCCACCCGCAGCGGCCTCGTGGACAGTGTTCACAGCTTTGCCCGCAGCGAAATCGGCTTCCCCATGTTCTTCTTCTGGTTCACTGTGACCATCATCAGCGTCTATCTGACCCTCTGGCGGCGCAGTCGGGGCGAACTCAAGGATGACCACGCTTTCACTAGCATCTTCAGCCGGGAGTCCCTTTTTGTTCTGAACAACTTCGTCTTCGTCGCCCTCTTCATCGCCATCTTCTGGGGCAGCTTTGGCGCTCCCATCGTCAGCGAACTGGTGATGA
>JAEUQZ010000329.1 GCA_016788965.1 Anaerolineae bacterium
CCCCCATCCCCTCCGTATGATCTCTGTGTCTCTGTGGTTCAAATTGCATTGGATTTTCGTCGGGGGGTGTGATGCCATTTCATAGGGACTTGGCGGTTCGATTTCTTGTCCATCCACTCCGAATTCCTCTGTGACCTCTGTGTCTCTGTGGTGGAATTCACAATCTCAACACTTCCTCTACCTCAAAAGTTAGAGGATTCCAACCATTGTCCCGTGAAGGTTGGCATTGTCTAACAATAAGCTATTTTGGTTTGTATTATCTAACTATATCGCTTGAGATTTGGCATTATCATCGAATCAACTCCCATGATCGACAGAGAGGCATTACAGGAGTCTCACTATGCAAATCCGTCAACTCGTTCGCCTGTTCGTCCTCGTGGCCGTCCTGGCCGCCGCTTTTTCCGTCGTTCTGCCGCAGCAGGCCGCCCGCGCCGAGTGCGGCGTCTACCATCAGGTTGTAGCGGGACAGAACCTCTTCAGGATTTCGCTCCGCTATGGCGTCAGCATGTATGACATCGCCGCCGCCAACGGCATCAGCGATGTCCGCCGCATCTATGCTGGTCAGTCGCTCTATATCCCCTGTGCCGATGGCTCATCGGGATCAGGCCAGGCCAGCGCCACCGTCGTCACCAATACCACCGTCTCGACCGGCGTGAACACCACCACCACGACCACAACCACCACCGTGATCCCTTCAGCGGGCGTCAACGTGGTGGATTGCGGCGGCTTCCGCGCCACCTCGCCGCTGGATGGCTTCAAGGATGGCGCCGAGACCTTCTATTGGGACCCGCCGCGTGGTGGCACGAGCGTGACCATCTATCAGGTCATCATCCTGGATGATCGCGGTCGCCGCGTCGCCTCGTTCGATACTGCCGGGGGCATCACCTCGGTTTATGGCAATGTCGGCTTCAACCAGATCGGCGGCCGCAGCCGCTTCTCCTGGTATGTCGTCGCCCTCGTGAGTGGTGAGGAAGTCTGCCGCACCCAGCAGACCACCCTCAGCCGTCAGTGGAACGAATTCGCCGGCCTCTCTCCTCAGTAGAGACGCACCGGCACGAACTCTGCATGATTCGAGAGGGCGCAGCCACCGCCGCGCCCTCTGTATTTCCTCTGTGTCTCTGTGGTGGAATTACTTTGGCCGCAGGATCAAATACTGGAACCCATTCATTGCCACCGTCTCGACCTGCTCATACGCCGTGCTGATCGCCACCAGCACCGCCGCCGGATAGAACTGCGCCCGCAGGATCACCAGCCCAAATGCCCGATCCTCGATCATCTGGATCAGTTGCGTCCCGTTGTAGAGTCCCTTCTTCTCCAGATTCAAGAGCTGCGTCGGATTGGTGATGACCTCCCGTCCGGCCATCAGACTGAACCCGGCTTCTTCGCTCAGCACAGGCATTGGCTCTGCCCGGATCATCTCCACGATCCGCCAGCCCGCATCGATGTCCGCCTGCGTCACCAGATGCCCGATGTTGGCGTACCCGGTGGCATACTGCCCATCTGCCGTCCGCGCCGAATCATAGAACCCGTTCAGCGCGTTCGGCTGAATGCTGAAGACGCTCGCCAACGTGCTGAAGACCGCTCCCTCGGTTGGCATATGCAGCACGGCCCGCCCATACCCCAGGTAGAGCAGGGGCACGATCACCAGCCCTGCCGTCATCAGCGCCGGGGCCGCTGGCCGCAGCGGATCGACCAGCCAGCGCGTCAGATAATTCTGCGGGAAACGCCAGCTTCCTTTCAGCGTCCGTCCGGCGAAGATGCCGCTCAGGATGCACAGCCCTGCTATCGAGGTCGTGAAGTAGCTGTCGCCGCCGCCCCATGTTCCCGAAAACGTCCCGTTGATCGCCGTCGCCGCCACGAACCATACCGTGTAGATCGACAGGCGGTTGAAGTACAGATCATGCACCACCACGATCACGGCTGGCACGATCAGGAACCCGTGCAGCCCGATCCACTGCTGGAACAGCGCCACCGTCTGGAGGATTTTGATCTCGTTGACGTTCGCCAGGATCGCCTGCCGCCACCACTCGCCGCCTGTCGCCGCATTCATCCACACGAATACGCCCGCGCCAACCGCCGCCGCCAACAGCCCCCAGACAATCGCCCGCCGCGGCTGCCGGATGAACAGGAACAACCCCGCTGCCAGCGCCGTCACAGCCGCCAGTTGTTTCGTATAGCCAGCCGCCAGGATCAGTCCTAGCCCCGCTGCCAGTTGCCAGCGCCGCCGCCGCGCAGCCTCGATTTCGTTCACCTGCGCCAGAATCACCACCGCCGCCGTCTCCAGCACGACCATCGCCATGTGCTGCCGGAACAGCGGCCCGATGTGATACACCGTGTTCGATCCAACGAACGCCAGCCCGGAAAGCACCGCGATCCAGCGATGCTGTGTCTCACGGTACACCGCGTACCCAATCATCGCCCCTGCCGCCAGCGTCCCCACCGTTCCCAGCAGCCGCCCATACCAGTACGCCGGCCCGAATGCCCACACGAACGGCGCGGCAATCACATGAAACAGCGGCGGATAATTGCTGGAATAGAAGGGGAACTGCTCGGTGTCGCGGTACGGCCACTCGCCCTGGCTGAACAGCACCGTGTCCACCAGTTCGAAGCCTTCCCCCTGGTCATAATCGAACGGGAAGTTCATCAGGTTGAAGGCATACACCAGGAACACGATCAGATGGAACCCCAGCAGGATCGTTGCCCCGGCCAGCAGTATCCGGCTGCCCCGCTGCACGTTTGCGCTCAGATGATTGTTATCCATACCTGATGTGGAGTTCCCTGTCATGCGCGAATGGGGTCTAAGATTGGTGTTACGTTCCACGGAATGTGGTCATGCCTGTGGATGAACAATTGCGGGGCAAATCGCACATGCTTCACCTGTCCCTTCAGTGGACATGGTTTTTCGGCAGCCACATCACTTTAGTGTCTGGCGGCGCAATACTCACGCCGGCATCCGCCCCAGCGGGATCAGCGTCAGCCCCAAAAGGGTAGAGGCGGCGCTGACCACCAGCGCGATCTGCTGCGCTGGCCCAATCCCGCCTTCGCGCCCCACATCGAACATATCGATCCCCAGCACGACCGCGAACACGCCCACGCCGCCGATAACCAGCAGCCATCCCAATTGCCGTTTAGTGAAGGTGAATGTCTCGCTCAACATAGTCCAGGAGTATATCACACCACCGTTGATCCAACGCGCGACTCTTTCGGTTAATTTCTCCCAACCTTGAGAGAAGCGTTATGCAAGCATCCATGAGACACCAAATGGTTTTCCAAAATGTCACCCTTTCCGTCCCATTTTGTGCTATCGTGGAATTACATGCCCGGTGGGGCAGGTTGACGCTCCTTAACAATTGGATACCGCGCTGCCTTTGTCCCATCAGTGGACATGGCTTTTCGGCAGCCAGATCACTTGAGTGTCTGGCGGCGCAAATCGGATATCCGCCCGATTTTCTGGAACAGCATCATGTCCAGCCATGACCACATGCACAGCATCCCAAATGAGAATCGGAGCCGATTCTCATTCTTATCATTCGCAAGAATCTTCTCAATATCGCCGAATCGCTGCCTTGCATGTAAGGAGCCTGTCACGAAAAGATGCCAGTTGCAACTGCAACATTTTCAACTTTTACAACATTTCGCGCGTTTGCAACTGCGGTATTTGCAGCACTCCGCAATTGCTGCAATTGCCGAAATTGCCGCAACTTGTGCCAATTCTCGGATTCAGTGAGGCTAACAAACGCCCGCCAGAATCTATAAACTTCAAATAATTGACATTTCTGACACTGACGGCACTGACGCCATTGCCGCCATTTCCGACAAGTCACGATCCATTTTTTACATCTATTAGAGATTTGCTAATAGTCATCGGTTTTTACCATCAACCATAAACCATGAACTGCAAGCTGCTGCTGTATCGCTTGGATCATATCGACAACGAACAATCCACTATCAACTGTTTTTCTCTCTGAACTCATGCTATGCTTGGCGGCTGTTCTAAAAGCCAGATCACCCATACCCGCGACTTATTGGGATGCGGCGGAACTACCCGCATCGCCTCATTGGATTTCGGTTAGGAGCAGCGACAACCATGTTGAAGACTCATACCTGTGGGGAACTTCGCGCCCAGCATGACGGCCAGTCGGCGACTTTAGCGGGCTGGGTTAACCGTCGGCGCGATCAGGGCGGCCTCATCTTCCTCGACCTCCGCGACCGCTGGGGAATCATGCAGGTCGTCATTGATAAGGACAGCGCCCCTGTCGCCCATCAGATCGCCAGCGATGCCCGCAATGAGTACGTCTTGCAGGTCAAGGGTATGGTGCGTCGCCGCCCCGCTGGAACCGAAAACACCGAACTGGAAACGGGTGAGGTCGAACTCTTCGCCCACGAGATCAAGCTGCTCAATGCCTCCCGCACGCCTCCGTTCTACATCAACAAAGAAGACAAGATCGACGAGATCGTGCGGATGCAGTACCGTTACCTCGACCTCCGCCGCCCGCGGATGCAGAAGAACATCGTCACCCGCCACCGGATCATCAAGTTTATCCGTGACTACCTCGATGTCCGCGGCTTCGTCGAGATCGAAACCCCTATCCTCTTCAAATCGACCCCTGAAGGCGCGCGCGAGTATCTGGTTCCCAGCCGTGTCCATGCCGGCAAGTTCTTCGCCCTGCCGCAGAGTCCCCAGCAGTTCAAGCAGCTTCTCATGGTCGCCGGCTACGAGCGTTACTTTCAGATCGCACGCTGCTTCCGTGATGAAGACCAGCGCGGCGACCGCCAGCCGGAATTCACCCAGTTGGACATGGAACTCAGCTTTGTCGAGCGCGAAGACATCCTTCAGTTGATCGAAGGCTTGATGACTGCCATCGTTGAACAGATCAGCGACAAGCAGTTGCTTTTCAAACCCTTCCCGCGCATTCCCTTCCGTGAGATTATGGAAAAGTACGGCTCGGATAAGCCCGATCTGCGCTATGACCTCGCCGCGGTCGATATCAGCGACCTCGCGGGCAAGAGCGCCTTCCCCATCTTTCAGAGCAACGTCGCCGAGGGTAAACCTGTCAAGGTGATCCGTGTTCCCGGCGCGGGAAAAGTCAGCGGCACGCAGCTTCGCAAAGACACTGCTGAACTCGAACAGATCGCCCGCGCCAACGGCGCGAAGGGTCTCGCCTGGATGGCCCTGCCCGAAAATGAGGCCGAGGAAGTCAAAGGCCCCATCAGCAAGTATTTCACCGTCGATCAGAAGCTCGAACTGGTTGAGCGCGTTGCAGCCATGCCCGGAGATCTTCTGCTCTTCCTCTCGGATGCCCGCAAGGTCGTCTACGCCGTGACCGATGCGCTCCGCCGTCATCTCGCCGCCCAACTCAATCTGGCCGATCCCAATCAGGTCGCCTTTGCCTGGGTCATCGATTTCCCGCTGGTCGAGTGGAACGAAGAAGAAAAGCGTTGGGACCCGTCCCATCACCTCTTCACCTCGCCCAACCTGGAAGACCTGCACCTGCTCGATACCGACCCCGGCAAAGTCCGCAGCCTCCAGTACGACCTCATCTGTAACGGCTACGAAATGGCCGGCGGCAGCATCCGTATCCACGACCGTGCCCTTCAGGAGAAGATCATGCTCCTGATCGGTCAGGATCGGGAAAAGGCGCAGCGTCTCTTCGGGCACATCCTGGAAGCCTTCGAGTACGGCGTCCCGCCGCACGGCGGCATCGCCCCCGGCATCGACCGTCTGGTGATGGTACTCGCGGGCGAACCCAACCTCCGCGAAGTGATCGCCTTTCCCAAGACTCAGCAGGCCACCGACGCGATGGTGCGTGCCCCCTCGCTGGTCACGCCCAAGCAGCTTGAAGAACTGCACATCAGCGTCATCGAGTACGAAGAGTAAACTGAGGAGGGCGCCGAACCGAATCCGCAGCCC
>JAEUQZ010000032.1 GCA_016788965.1 Anaerolineae bacterium
TGACCTTGCCTTTTGCCCGTTTGCACAAAATCTAGGAAGCTATCAACTATAAACTACAAACTATTAACTTCTTCTTCATCCGCCCGTAAGATCGCCTTCAGCCGAACCTTCCAGAATAGATGCAGGTAATACACCGAATCACACAGACTATGGAGCCGATCTCATGTCCCTGACCATCAAGGAACGCACCACCAACACCCTCATCGCCACCGGGAACGAAAACGAAACCGTGCGCGTCTTCGAAGGCAACTGGTACTTCCAGCCGCAGGCCGTCAGCATGGATCACCTGCGCGTCACCGAACGCACCTATACCTGCCCCTACAAGGGCGTCTGCTTCTGGATCGACCTGGAAACCCCCGACGGGAACTCCGTCCAGAACATCGGCTGGGTCTACCGCCAGCCCAAATCCGGCTACGAGTTCATCCAGGATCAGATCGGCTTTTACGCCCGCCCTACCGCCGGCACGCTCGCCGAGAAGACGTAACGGCTGCGTTCATCTATGCCATTGCCCTTGCTCCCCCTCTTCCACGAAGTGGAGAGGGGGCCGGGGGGTTCTCAAGGGTAGGTTTTTTGCCCAGCGACTTGTCTCAGCAAAAGACCAAACCCTGCTGACCTCTTAAGCCCCCTCTCCATGCAATGGAGAGGGGGTTGGGGGTGAGGATCATGAAAAACCTACCCCTGAAAAGAGCCGGGGGGTGAGGATCAGAGAGAAAACCGATGCCAGAGCATCTCACATCCTCCCCCCGCGTCATCCTCATCACCGGAGCCTCACGGGGGTTTGGCGCGGCCGCGGCCCGGCTCCTGGCCCAACGCGGCCATCGCGTCTATGGAACCAGCCGCGACCCAGCCTCCGCCCAGGCCGAGGGCTTCACCCTGCTCCCGCTCGATGTCCGCGAGGACGACTCGGCCCGGCGCTGCGTCGAAACCGTACTGAACCAGGCCGGACGCCTGGATACCCTGGTCAACAACGCCGGGGTTTCCCTCGGCGGCGCGGTCGAAGAAGCCACCCCCGAGGAAGCCCGCCAGCTTTTCGAGACCAACTTCTTCGGCGTCCTCCGCATGACCAGCGCCGTCCTGCCCACCATGCGGGCAGCCCGCCGCGGACAGATCATCAACATCAGTTCGCTGGCCGGGCTGGTCGGCGTCCCCTACCTCGGCCTCTACGCGGCCTCCAAGCACGCCCTGGAAGGCTACAGCGCCTCCCTCCGCTATGAACTGCGCCGCTTTGGGATTGCCGTGTCCCTGGTCGAGGCCGGCAACTACCGCACCGACATCCGCTTCACCTTCCCTGCCCAGCGCATCCCGGATTACGATGGCATCCGCGAGCAGGCCACCGCCGTCCACGATACCGATGTCCGCGACGGCCACCCGCCCGATCCGGTCGCCCGCCTGATCGCCCGCATCGTCGAAAGCCGCCACCCGCGCCTGCGCTATGTGGCTGCCGAAGGACTCGAAAGCGGCGTGCCCCTCATGCGCCGCTTTCTGCCGGATGCCCTTCAGGAGTGGATTCTGCGCCGCCGTTACCGCGCCTGAACGCCGGTCCAGCGCGGCGCGTCCGCCGGGATTTCCCTCTGCACTGCCCAGAGGTGCTTGTGGAACTCGACCTCGATGGTGTGCCGAGGGGTGTTCAGGAAGTGCTTGCGGATCGACTCCACATCCCGGCGGGTGCGAGCCTCCATATCCGTCGGCAGCTCGTACCGCCCGATGATGTGGTTGGCGACCAGCTTCGACTGCGCGTCGGCCAGCGGCCAGATGCTCCCCTGCGGCTGCACCAGCCCGATGAAGTACAGGCTGCGGTGAGCCGGGTGGAACACCCGCAGGAACAGCGGCACATCCCCTTCCGAGTAATCGATGAACGACCGCTCGAAGAACGGATGCGTAATGATGAACCCGGTGCAGGCGATGATCGTGTCGTACTCCTCCGCCCGCCCGTCCACGAAATGCACCATCGGCCCCTCGAACCGGGCAATATCCCGGCGGGGATGCACCTTCCCGTGGCGGATGAAGTACAGCATCTCCGAGTTCAGCGTCACATGTCCCTGAAGGACATCGTGCTTGGGACGTTCCAGCCCATAAGCGGCGTAATCGCCCACGTTCAGCTTGACCGTCAGCCGGAACAGCAGCATACGGATGAAGTCCGGCAGCCGCGCCATCGGCTCGGCGATCACATCGGCGGGCTGGCCCAACGCGAACTTGGGGATAATGTAGTATCCGCGCCGCATACTGATCCCCGTGAAAGCCGAGACTCGGCTGGTCTCCACCGCAATGTCGCAGGCCGAATTCCCCCCGCCGATAATCAGCACCCGCTTATCCTTGAACCCAGCCGCCGACTTGTAGTCGTGCGAGTGCAGGAACTCCCCCGTAAAGTTCCCCGGATAACTCGGATAGCGCGGGTTCCAGTGATGCCCGTTGGCAACCAGCAGATGGTCGAATACCTCGACCCGCCCATCCCCCAGCGTGATCTTCCAGGTCTCGTCCGGCTGTTTCTCTGCCCGCTGTACCTCGGTGTTGAACTGGATGTACGGGATCAGGCCGAAGTGCTGGGCGTACTCCTGGAAGTAGGCCAGCATCTGCCCGTGCGAGGGGTAATCCGGGTAATCAGCGGGCATAGGGAAATCGTCGAACTGGGACATCTTCCGGGAGCTGACCGTGTGAGTCGTCTCGAACACGCTCGAATGCCCTGGGCGCACCGAGAACACCCAGTTGCCGCCCACCTGGTCGCTCTTCTCGTAGACGACGATGTTCCGCAGCCCGACCTGGAGCAGATTCTTGGCTGCCGTCAGCCCCGATGGCCCTGCCCCGATCACGCATACTCTGGCGCTGGTATCCCGCTTCATTGGCCCACCACTTTCGTTTGAGTAGACCCCAATTAAAGCGTGATCCCGCCGCTGTGCCAACTTCTACCCGGCGTCCTCCGGGATTCGCCAGGCTATCGGCCCCCACACCATCTGGTAGAGCGGCTGGTCTGCCCCCAACGGAACCGTCTCGAAAGCCCCATCCCGCCAGATCGTCAGCGGCGAATACCCTTCGTTCGCGTTGAACATCTTGTAGGCCAGCGCCTGTCCGTCCGGCGAGAGCGCCACATGATAAACCCGCCAACCCTCTCCGCGCGCCAGATCGACGGGCGTTCCGTCCGGCAGCAGGACTTCGCTGAACTCATCCACCGTGCCCGCTGCCACCAGCCGCAGCGAAGTCTCTGGCGCGAGCAGGCTGTAGCCCTCCGGCGCGGCTTTGAGCGGCGTCATTTCCCCGCTGAGCAGATCGACCCGTTCCCATTCTTCGCCGTAGGTGATCGCCATGTACTCGCGTCCCTGATCGGTCACCAGAAGCTGTTTCAAGGGCGCTCTGTCATTGACCAGCGGATAATCCACCTGCGACAGCCGCGTCCCGTCCGGCGCGTAGATCAGCACGCCAGTCCCATAGGTCGTGTCAGCCGGGTTGAACCACGAATTGAACAGGATGATGCCCGTCTGTCCCCACACGCCGTCCATCGGGCCGGGAACTCCTGCCTGGGGCGGTAGCCCGGTGGCGATCACCCGCGCCTGCTGGGCCGCCATCTCGAAGACGACCAGTTGCAGCGTCGTAGAACCATCATCCGGGTAGATGTATTCCGTCCAGGCGAGGTAGGCGCTGTCCGGCGACCACATCGGCGTCGAGCGGATGACCGCCTTTTCAGGTACGCCCTCGCTGAAAAAGCTGGCGTCTTCCGGCTGATCCTGGGTGCGTAACGCCTCCCCCGTGACCGGATCGATCACCCAGATGTTGCCCGGCAGCTTCCCTCCGCCAATGCCCCCCACCCGTTGAATCGCCTCGACTGTGATCCGCGCATACGAGTAGTAGGCGATGAACCGTCCATCGGGCGAAAGCGCCATTTCCCAGTTGTATCCCCAGTTGGTGATCTTATTCAGCCTGCTATCCTGCCACGTCCACAGATCGCCCTTGGCGACAATCGTCAGCGGGGCATCTGGGGCTTGCAGATGGGCGCTCAAGGGGAATACCAACAGAAACAGGACGATCAACAGGCGCCTCATCATCGTGACCTTCCTTACGACGGATTTGACATCACGCCCATTGTAAGGTCAGAAGATCAAGTGACGCCCCCGACTTTCGGCGGAAATTTATGCCCCAAAACGAACGACGACCTTGCCGCTGCTCTGGCCGCTGTGCAGGTACTCGACCGCATCGGCCACCTGCTCGACCCCCACAAACCCGGTCGGATCGACCGCCACGATCACTTTCCCCTCGCGGTAGAGTTCCAGCAGCCTTGCCAGATGTTCGGGAACCTGCTTCATGTAGTGCAGCAGGAACATACTGCGGATCGAAGCCGACTTGCCCAGCAGCTTGAAGTAAATGCGGTTGCTGGTCATTTCCTCTGGCGGAGCCAGATACTCGGTGATGTAGCCGATCACCACCAGCCTCCCCCGGATTGCCAGATGATCCACGCAGGTATCGAACATCTGCCGGCCGACCGACTCGTACACCAGATCGACCCCGCGCGGATACTCGGCGCTCAGGACACGACCCAGGTCTTCGCGCCTGTACTGCACCACCCGGTCGCAGCCCAATTCATTGAGCATCTCGATCTTGTCGTCCGCGCCGCAGGTTCCGATCACCTGATTGCCCGCCAGCTTGGCAAGCTGCACCGCGAACTGCCCGGTTCCTCCAGCCGCCGCCGTTACCAGCACCGTCTCGCCACTTTTCATCTCACCGACCGTGTTCAGCCCAATCGAGGCCGTCGTCCCGCTGACCACCAGACTCAGCACCTCCGGCGAGGCTTCCGGCACAGGGATGGCTCGCCGCGCTGGGATCGTCACGTACTCGGCATACCCGCCGAGCGTGTTGCTCACTGCCCAGTCGCCCACTTTGAAGCTGCTGACCTCTTCCCCGACCGCGACCACTTCGCCGGTCATCTCCGCCCCCAGGTCAATCGGCGGCTGCGATCCGGGCGTGTACAACCCGGCGCTGATGTTCACGTCGGTGGCGTTTACCCCGGCGTAGCGGCTGCGGATGACGATCTCGTTAGCTTTGGGGGGTTGCAGCGGGACTTCGACGATCTGCGACGCTTCACGGAAGCGTTTGCTGAACTGCGTGGCAATCACTTTACGGTAGGCACTGGGCAACGACACAAGAGCATCCTCTCTCTTCGGAAGCGAAGTGACGAAAAGGGGGCAGCTTTTCCTGCTGCCCCCAAAGCTTTTTTACAGCGCGGTCGGAATGCCGATCACTTGCACATCCACCCGCACCCCGTCCAACTCTGGCGGGATGCGATCCTCCGTTGTGAGGTCATCCAGCGGGCACTTCTCGCTGACCATCACCACCAGACAGACTTCGTTGGTGTACTGGCCCTCTTTCTGGGCCAGCCCGACGGCCACGCCCATCACATTGGGCTTGCTGAGCAGATAGTCGGTGTACTTGGTCTGCACCAGCATGGCTCGCGCCGTCTGCTCATCCATCGACATCACCATAGCGACACCTCCTCACTCTGACGCACCTGCGGCTTAGATCGTCACCTTCAGCGCCGCCAGCACCTTGTCAATCGGATTGAAGATCGTCGAGAGGTTCGACCCGGCATACAGCAGGCCCACGGCCTTGTTTTCCGTCCCGTCTACGATCAACGACCCCGAATCCCCACCCTGGCTTATCGGCGTCGTGATGACCTGCCCGGTGAAACGCGCCGTCCGGCTCCCGTAGGCCACGTTCACGGTCGCGTTCAGCAGCGTGACCGTGCCTTCGGTGTAGCCCGTCGTGCGCCCGCTCTTGCGGACTTTCATGCCCAATGCGGCGGCTTTCGTCCCGCTCACCTGACCGATCCCCAGGATTTCCCCGGTGAACTTGCTGGGATCGACCGGCTTCGCCAGCGCTGCATCCACCTCATTGACGGGAATTTGCGCCGAAATCCCTGCCGACTGCGGGGTTGGTGGCAGCGGCACGGCCACGGGCGCGACCCGCTGCCCTGATCCGAGCAGCGCCGCCAATCCGTTCACGATGCTGACCACCAGCGTCAGGATGTCGCAGCCCGTCCCGCCACCACCCGGCGGCGGTGGAGTTGGCGGCGGGGTCGGGGGTGGGGTATCGGGATCATCGACGTAACGCAGCGGAATGAATCGCTCCAGCCGCGCCACCAGATCACCGGGATTCTGTCCACCATCCGCCGGGCCGGGCTGCAAGATCGCGTCCCCGACCAGGGCATTGTTGCTGTTCGCCAGCACATGGTTGTTGGAAAGAATCAGCTTCTCCCCGGTCTGCGTATCGGTGACAATCGCCCCCAGCGTCCCGGCGGTGATCTTGTAGTGCCCGATGCTCACGCCGCAGGGAATCTCTGGGCGGAAGCGATCCCGTGGACTCGCATAGGCCCGCAGATAGCCGACCTCGACCACATCGGTGCGAACGCCATCGATTTCCTTCGGGACCATCGCGTCGGCAGACAGCGCGGCGAGCGGCAGCTTCTGCTCCACCAGCACCACCACGGATGGTTCCCCGACCTGGTTCTTCAGGCCGACGGCCACGCCCACCACATTGGGCTTGGCGAGAAGCGACTCCTGAAACAACTGCTGCGCCTGGAATACCTGATTGATCGACATTGGTTTCCTCCCCGGAACGAGCGACCACTGCTTTGATTCTAACACCGTTTATGACAGCCTGCTGAACCCTTCCGGCGGATCACCCCGTTAGGGTATGATTCACCGCGTAGGTGAACGATTGGTGAGTCCGCCGAACGCTGAACGCGGCACTGTTGTACACTACTCAACATTTGGCGTTCCCATTGCGCGATACTCGCGCCTGGCTTATTGGCTTATTGACGAGGAGTATGTCCGTGAAATCAGGGATGATAGCGGCAGCACTGGGGCTTCTGTTGATGGCAGCGTGCAGCCCGGCGGCTCCAGTTCGCACCGTCGAAAAGGGCAGCGAAGTCGCCTACTACGACTTCTCCGAACCCGGCACATTCGAAGAAGGAACCTATGCTGATGGCGCGGCTCGCCTTCAGATTCGTGAGGGAGCCTACACCATCAACCTGAGCGAAGGCGACAGCGTGGTCTACTACACCCAGTGGGGCGATACGCTCGGCGATGTGGTGATCGAGGTCGAAGCCAACCAGACCAGCGAAGACCGCAATACCGTCTACGGCGTGATGTGCCGGGCGCGGGGTGTGGTCGGCCAGGCCGAAGCGGGCAGCGATCCGGCGCTGGAAACCCTGGCGAGCGAGAATCCCCAGGGCAGCACCGTCATCGCCCAGGCGGAAGCCACACCCGAATCCACACTGGAAGCGACTGCCGAAGCCACCGCTGAGGCTACAGCAGAAGCCACGCGCGAAGCCACGCCAGAGCCTACCGCCGAAGCGACCCTGGAAGAAGGCGCATCCCAGACGATCAGCGCCCTGGATATCAACAATGGGGATGGCTATCTCTTCGTGGTCGATGGCAGCAGCCGTTTCGCCATCCTGCGGGCACGCGGCCGCACCGTGACGCCGCTGGTCGATTGGACCGCCTCCAGCGCCATCAATGCGGCTCCGGGGCAGAACCGCCTCCGCGTGGCCTGCGTCGGCGACTATCTGTCGATGACCGTCAACGGGACCTTCGTGGGCGATGCCAGCGATGATCTTTATACCGAAGGTCAGGTCGGTCTGGTCGGGGCGGCGGCAGGACGCATCGGCCTCCAGGTCAGCTTCGACAACCTGTCGGTGTCCGGGGCAAGCCTCGGCGGTTAGCGCCGCATGGCAAACGCGCACCCGGAGTATGGCGCGGCCATCGGTGGCTACCGGATCGACCGCCTGCGCCTGATCCTGCCTTCAGCCCTGCTGGTCGTTTTGCTCGGCCTGGGGCTGAATTTCACGCTGGTCGAGTCCGACCCCCTGCGCGGGCCGTTCCTGACCACCTTGATCGTGGCGGGAGCGGCTCTCGCCCTCGGCTGGCGTGCCCTGCATTACTGGAACCGCCAGATCGTCCTGTTCGAGCGCGGCTTCAGCTTCCGCGAAGGCGCGGAGACCGTCTCCTTCGATTACGCCGAGATCGCCAGCATCCGCCAGCAGGGGGAACAGTTGGCTTACTTCGGCGGTTTGATCCGTCACCGCCGCTTTCGCTTCACGCTGACGACCATCCGGGGCGAGATCATCGAACTGACCAACCTGTATGAGCGGGTCGATCAGTTGGTCGAACAGATCGAGCAGCGCGTCTATCCGCGCCTGGGAGGGCAGATCATGGCGGCCTTCGCGCGGGAGGAACGTGTCCCCTTCAGCGACAGCCTCAGCCTCAGCCGGGACGGGCTGCATCACCGTGGGAAGGCGCTCGCCTGGGAAGACCTCGCGGGATATGCCGTGCAGAACGGAAACCTCGTCCTGCGTGCCTCCGACGGCACGGATTGGCTCTCCCTGCCGCTGGCTGAGATCGACAACCTGCCGCTGCTGGTCGATCTGCTCCGCCGCAGGTCGGACTCGCGCCCTCTGAATCGACCATCGTGATATGATTGAGCGCAGGATCAATCCGCTTCACTGACGCAGGCTGCCGCTGGCAGTCTGAGGACACCTGGACGATCACATGACGGAACAGCCGCGCACCGCTCTACCCCGCCTCATCTACGAAATCCATCTGTACGTTCCCAAGACGGGCACGCTGACCCCGGCCATGCTGAACTGGCTGTTTGAACACGGGCAAAGCACCGACCAACCGGAGATGTTCTGGCCGGTGCGCCGCATCCGTCCGAAGGCGCTGGCCCGGCTGATGCTGCGGCTCGATCCATCGCTGATTCCCATACGCGGGCCGGGCGAGGATGTCGAACTGCACTACCCGAACAATGAACTGGGGATCGTTCTGTATGTCCATGACCGGGGCGCGATTCTGTTCTTCCCCTACATGGCTTACAGCATCTACTCGCGGATCGTCCTGGGCATCTGCTACACCTATATCCGCTATCTTTACGACACCCAGGGATTCTGGAGCTACGATCCCCAACTCGATGTGATTTCGTATGCCGACGATTTCCAGTCCATCGAGGACATCTCGCGCCTGATGGACGCCATCATGCCCAAGATGCTGCCGCAGTAACGCCCTTTCAGGCTTTGGGCAGCATCTCTTCCAGCGCGTCCACGATGCGTTCGCCAACTCCCGGAGCACCGTAGAATTCTGGATGCTCCGCTGGTGGAGGCCGCAGCGCCTCCGCGACGGCCGCTTTGAAGGCCGTAGGTTCAGTCAGGCGGTTCCAACCCGATTCGACGGTTTCGACCCACTCGGTCGTATCCCGCACCGTCACGCCCGGACGCCGCAGCATGTAGGCTTCCTTTTGCAACCCGCCGCTGTCGGTGATGACGATGGCACAGGCATCCAGCAGCGCCACCATATCGACAAAGCCGACCGGATCGATGGCGCGTACATTGCCGCTGAAGCTCAGGCCGAATTCGCCCATCATCTTCCGCAGGCGCGGATGCACCGGCAGAACCACCGGCAGATCAAGCGTGTTGAACGCCTGAACGATGTCCGTCAGCCGCTCCCGATCATCCGTGTTCGACGCCCGGTGAATCGTTGCCAGCGCGAACGGTTCTCCGCCGCGCAGCCGGGTCTGCTCGAAGAGCGCCGCTTGGGCCAACCGCGCCCGTGGCACGGTATCGAGCACGACATCCACCCGCACGTCGCCGACCAGCCGCACCCCTTCAGTGATGCCTTCCTTCCGCAGATTCTCTACCGCGACCTTGGTCGGGGGCAGCAGCAGCGTGCTGAGGTGATCGGTCATCACCCGGTTGATCTCTTCCGGCATCCTGCGGTCGTAGCTTCGCAGTCCAGCTTCGATGTGCGCGACGGGGACGTAAATCTTGGCCGCAGCCAGCGCCGCCGCGATGGTCGAGTTGGTGTCGCCGAAGACCAACACCCAATCGGGTTTCGTCTCCAGCATGGCCGCTTCCAGGCGCATGAGCATCTGCCCAGTCATGGCCGCATGGCTGCCGCCCCCCACCCCCAGATTCAATTCGGGTTCGGGGATGCCCAGGTCGCTGAAGAACACCGCCGACATGTTGTCGTCGTAGTGCTGCCCGGTATGCACCAGGATTTCCGTGTGCCGCTTGCGGATGGCCTTCGTAACCGGGGCGGTCTGGATGAACTCCGGACGCGCCCCCACCACATTCATGATCTTCATGGCGCGGCCGACACCTCATTGACGACCGCCGCTGAATCACCCGAGCGCACAAAATCCAACGCCAATCGCAGCGTTTCCAGACCATCGCGCCCGGTTACGGTT
Organism: Anaerolineae bacterium; assembly: GCA_016788965.1. GTDB lineage: Bacteria > Chloroflexota > Anaerolineae > Aggregatilineales > Phototrophicaceae > CFX2. The sequence goes on from JAEUQZ010000032.1 coordinate 10,222, forward strand.
GGCTGGCGACCATCCCGCACGGCACTCACAAAATCGCCCAGTTCTGCCGCCAGCGGTTCATGCCGCTGGATGCGAATGCCGAGTACGTTGCCCTCGGTAACGCCGCGCAGGAAACTGAACGTGTCCCACTGGCTCGGCGCGGCTTCGTTCTCATAGAAGAACAACTGCTGTCCGAGCAGGTCGCAGTCGAACATACCCCGCGCCCCGGTGACGCTCAGGCGGCGAATCTTGGTGGGCGTAATCCAGTTCACATCCAGCACGCCAATCGTCCCGCCTTTGAAGCGCATCAGCCCGTTGAACACATCTTCGCGGTCGCGGTTGATGCTCTGGCTGATCTCGCCATACACCCGGACGATCTCCTCATCCATCAGGTAGCGCATCAGATCGATATCGTGGGATGCCAGATCGATGACTACGCCAGCATCTTGAATACGAGGCGGATAGGGACTGAGGCGTTGGGCATGAATCTTGTAGATTTTCCCGGCCATTCCCTCACGCAAACGTCGGCGCAGTTCCATCACTGCCGGGTTGAAGCGCTCGATGTGCCCTACAGCCAACAGGACGCCCTGCTTCTTGGCCGCGTCGCACAATTCCTCAGCCTGTTCGACTGTGCTGGTTATCGGTTTCTCCATCAGCAGATGAATTCCGCGTTTGATGATTTCCATGCCTACGTCGAAGTGCAGGCTGGTTGGTACAGCAATCGAAACCACGTCTGGCTTGAGTTCATCGATCAGCTTGGTGTAGTCGCTGTAATGCGGCACATTGAACCGCGCCCCGATCTTGGCCGCAGTCGGCCCGCTCGAATCCGCGACACCCACCAGTTCAACACTGTCCAGCTCGCGGAAGACGCGGGCATGATTCTGTCCAATACTCCCAACCCCGATGACAGCGCCTTTCAACATGCTGCGTTGACCTCCTGTACCACATAATCGCGTTCTTCAGCGGTGAGCGAAGGATAGACGGGCAGGCTGAAGACACGCGCCGTCAAGTTCTCGGTGACAGGCAGATGAACATCCTTGTAGCCGTCCATGGCCTGGAACACTGGCTGCCTGTGAATCGGCAGCGGATAGTACACCCGCACGCCGACGCCGCGTTCGTTCAGGCGTTTGGTCACTGCATCGCGGTCAACCCCTTCAGGAACCCGCACCGTGTACTGGTGGTAGACATGGGTATACCCTTCGGGTATTTTCGGCGTCTCGACACTCTCCAGATGAGCATTGTAGAAAGCCGCATGACCAACCCGATCACACGTCCAATCCGGGAGCCGCCCCATCTGTACCAGCCCAATCGCGGCAGCCATATCGGTCATACGGAAGTTGTAACCGACAATTTCGTGATAATACTGGGTATTCATCCCCTGAGCGCGGATCATCTTCACTTTGCGGGCGATCTCGTCGTCATTGGTCAGCACCATGCCGCCTTCGGTCGTGGTCATGTTCTTGGTGGGATAGAAGCTGAATGAAGCCGTCCCCCAGGTTCCGATATGCCGTTCGCCAATAGCAGCCATATGTGCCTGCGCCGCGTCCTCCAGCAGGATCAGCCCGTGCTTCTGGCAGATGGCCTCAAAGCGCGGCATGTCCGCGGGCAAGCCGTACAGATGAACGGGCATGATGGCTTTAGTGCGCGGGGTGATGGCCGCTTCCACGGCTTCCGGGGACAGATTGAATGTCACCGGATCGATGTCCGCGAAGACAGGCCGCGCCCCGACACTCAAGATACATGAGGCCGTCGCAAAGAAACTGAAGGAGGGAATGATAACTTCATCACCAGGCCCGATCCCGTGGGCCATGATCGCGGCCATCAGCGCCGTTGTGCCGTTGCTGGTGGCGATGCCGTGTTTGGCCCCATGCATCGCAGCGAAAGCCTTCTCGAACTCCGCCACCTTCGGGCCGGTGGTCAGGTATCCACCGCTAAGAACCTGCTGTACTGCTTGCTTCTCTTCTTCACCGATGAACGGTTTGGCGATTGGAATTTGCATCACATTGACCTTTTCAGATAGTGTCTGCGAGGTTGAACCACACGGGACCAGGCAGAGAACTCGCTTGACTTAGGGAATGCTGGCGGCTTCTTCCGCCGTGGCGACACGCTTGCCAGAGGCCGTCACATAGCCGATAATCCGCGCCGGGTTACCCACCACCAGGGCGTGATCGGGCACATCCTTTGTGACCACACTGCCCGATCCGACCATTGCCCAGCGCCCGATGGTCACGCCGCAGACTATCGTCGAATTCGCGCCGAGCGCGGCCCCGACCTTGACCAGCGTTGGCGTCAGCACCCAATCATCGGCGCTCTTCAGCGAAAGATCGGGGTTGATCGCCCGCGGCCACAGATCGTTAGTGAAGCACACATGCGGCCCAACGAAAACCCCATCCTCTATCGTTACCCCATGAAACACCGAGACGTAGTTCTGAATCTTGACGCGGCTGCCAATCTGCACCCCCGCATCGACGAATACGCCGCGTCCCAAGACGCATTCGCTGCCGACGTGTGCCCCACGTCGAATATGGCAGAGATGCCAGATTTTGGTGTCGTCACCGATGACGACATCGGCTTCAACTTCCGCGCTTGGATGGATGAAAACCATGTCAATGATACTCCCGCAGGATCGAATAAACTGAGTCAATCCTATTCCAGTATACTGACCCAAACCTTGCAGCAAGCGTGAAGATTGCAGTATTGATACCTTCATGACATGTTAGGAACGAGCAAGGCTCCGCCTACTACAGTGAAAACAGGGTAGCAGATCAAGAAAACCTCCTCATTATTCCTTACATACTACTCAAGCTCTTTTCAGTATTCTTTGATGGCTTCATTTGTGCATCAGAGGGGGCAAACATCATGAAACTTTCACTCATTATCCCTGCCTACAATGAGTCAGAAGGTGTTCACCAGACATCTCAGGCCGTGCGGACACTCCTGAACTACCTCAACAAGAATTATGATACGGAAGTCATCTTCGTCAATGATGGTAGCAAGGACGACACTGCGGCATTGTTGACCGCTGAATTCGCCGATAGTCCTAGCATTCGGGTCGTGTCACATGACGTCAATCGGGGTATGGGAGCAGCCATCCGCACGGGCTTTCAGCATGCTCAGGGTGACATCATCGTCACTACCGATTTCGATGGAACCTACCCGCTGAATACCATTCCACAGCTTTTGGCGCGTATGAAGGTCGATCAGGCTGACCTGATCACTGCCTCCCCCTACCATCCCAATGGCATGGTCGAAGGCGTCCCTGGATACCGACTGATCTTCAGCTTCGGAGCGTCGCTGCTGTATCGCCTGCTGGTGAGCTGGCGCATCCATACCTGGACGGCCCTCTATCGAGCCTACAATCGTCGAGTCATCGACACGATTCAGTTTGAAAGCAACGATTTTCTGGCCGGAACCGAAATCCTGGTCAAGGCTCTCCAGGCGGGTTTCCGCGTCACCGAGTTCCCGACCACGCTGCATGTCCGCACCTTCGGCCAATCCAGCCTGCGTATTGCCCGGGTCACCCGCAGTCACCTGAAGTACCAATTCAGACTCGTCATCGAATCCATCTTTGGCAAACCAGAGCCTAAGAAAGCAGTCGCTGGTGGGAGCCGGTAGATGTCACCTTTTGTCTTCATCGCCTTCAGCACGGTCTTGGGTATTTGCGGGCAGCTCCTCCTGAAGCAGGGGATGAACATCATCGGTCATTCGTCGAACAGCGCCGGTATGGTCCAGCGGATGGTCTTTTCTCCGTGGGTCATTGGCGGCCTGCTGATCTACGGCACAGGCGTCATCTTCTGGCTTCTGGCGCTGTCCAACTTCGAGCTGAGCTATGTGTACCCGTTTGCCAGTTTGAGCTACATTGGCATCATCGTAGGCTCTTACTTCCTCTTCAGAGAGCGAATCACGATGATGCGTGTACTCGGCATTGCCATCATCATCTTAGGTGTGGTCGTCACCAGCCAAACGGGATAGATCGCTTCTCTAAGCTTCGACTCACGCTGAACACCCGGTGATATGAACATGCCGGGTGTTTATTTCACAATCGGGTTACAATGGGTCTTTCATCGGGGGCTTCACTCAAATGGGCGAACAGCAGCGTATAGCGATCATTGGTGGTGGCATCATGGGCGTGACCCTGGCCTACCGCCTGGCACAAAAAGGCTTCTCGGTCAGAGTCTATGAACGCGGCGACAATCTCGGCGGGCTGGCGGGCTACATGCCGTATGATGGCCTGCGGATCGACCGCTTCTACCACACCATCCTCAGCAGCGACACCTCGATGCAGGGCTTGATTGAAGAAAGCGGCGTGGCCTCCAAACGCCACTTCACTGCGACCAAGCAGGGCTTCTACGACAAGGGTAAGCTCTATGACTTCAATACCCCTGTGGATTTCCTGCTGTTCCCGCCGCTCAATCCCCTCCAGCGATTTCGCCTGGGCCTCCAGGTCATCTACGCGCAGTTCGAGAGTGACTGGCACAAGATGGATGTCATTCCGGTGGATGACTGGCTGTTGAAGGTTAGTGGACGTGGGGCCTATGAAAAGGTCTGGAAACCGCTGCTGCGTGCCAAGTTTGACACGATGTCGGACGCGGTTCCGGCCACCTACATCTGGTCACGTTTGCGCCGCATGATGGGGACGCGCCAGGGCGTCACCTCCAAAGAGATGATGAGCTACCTGGAAAACGGATACTACACCCTGATCGAAGCGCTCGCCAAGAAATGCGAAGAATTGGGTGTAACCTTCCACCTCAATACCGCAGTTGAGGAAATCGTCATCGAGGACGGTCAAGCCGTGGGGATACGGCTCAAGGGTGTCGTCCAGCCGTTCGATGCGGTCGCCAGCACGCTGGCATCACCAATCCTCAGCACATTGATCCCCAACGCGCCGCAGAATTTCCAGCAGATGCTCGGCAAACAGGAGTATCTGGGCGTCCTCTGTCCTCTGCTCATCCTTAAATCCCAGCTCATCCCCTACTATGTACTGAACATCACCGACGAGCGTATCCCCTTTACAGCCGTCGTTGAAACCACAAACCTGGTTGACCCAAAGCATGTCAAAGGCTATCACCTGGTCTATTTGCCCAAGTACCTCGCCCCGGATAGTCCACTGGCAACTTGGTCTGATGAGCAGGTCAAGACCGAGTGGATGAAGTCGTTCCGGCAGATGTTCCCGTCGTTCGACGAGAGCCAGATTGTCGAGTTCATCGTCCAGCGGGCCAAGTACGTCGAGCCGATCCGCCCCATGAATACGCTGCACGAGATTCCCACCATCAAAACCCCGGTTGAACGCCTGTATATGGGCAACACGGTGATGATCTATCCTGATCTCGGCAACGGTGAAGCGGCCACCCGGTTTGCACAAAAGATGGTGGATCAGATCGTGGTCGATGCCCCTCAGTGGGTGTCGAAGGCTCCAATTGCGTCAGGCTAGAATGCACAGGGAGACCAGCCCGATTGCTGACCGAAAACGCACTCAACCAGGCCCAAAAGCGAGCTTCATGGATCGAACGTACTGTCATCGCAGGGGCAATTGTGCTGATCCTGTTTATCATGTTGTATCGTCTCGATCAGTATCCATCGCCGTGGTATGACGAAGGGGCGTTTCTCAAAGTTGCCAAGAATCTGGCATCGAACGGCATCTATGCCGACTACAGCAGTGAGGGAAACCGTTACCTGGGGCCTGTAGTCAGTACCGGCCCGACCGTACTGCTCCCGATTGCCGCACTGTTCAAGTTAGTCGGAGTCACGGTTTTGGGTGCGCGCCTGCCAATGGTCGTGTATTCACTGCTGCTTCTGTGGCTGGTCTACAGATTGTCGCGACGTGTAGGCACGTCGGTCGGGATAGCTGCACTGACCGTCATCCTGGTGGTGGTATCACCCGGTGTGAACTTCCAGTTCTATGGCCGGGTGGTTCTCGGCGAAGTCGCGGGCATCGTTTTCTGGATCGCGGGCCTTCACCTTTGGCTCCGGACAGGCCGGCTAAGAACTCTTGGATTGGTCGGCGTGGGAATTCTCTTAGGCTTGGCCTGCATCACCAAGCTGCAATATGCGCTGTTTATCCTGCCCGCTGTGTTCGCAAGCTGGATGATCGATCTGATTTGGTACCGCCAGCGAGACTGGCGCTACTTCGTTATCCCCGGCGCGGTCGCTGGGACGTTGGCAGTCGGCTGGCTGATCTTCGCGGTCTTTGTGCTTGGTGGTCAGGAAAGCGCAGCCGCCAACTGGCAAGCCTTCCGCGGCGCCGGTTCAAACGCCTTCAGTCTTGATCTGGCGAACATGCGGCAGACGGTCGAATTCCTGAACGGAGAACTGGTTTTTCGCGGACTTTTCCTGTCAGGAGTGGTCTACGGCCTGTTCCTCGCCATCCCGCGCAGCCCGGAGGGTCAGCGCTGGAGTATGATCGCCTGGATGATGGTGTTCGCGTCGGCTATCTATATGCTCAGCATCGCCGACTGGACCCGTTACGCCATGCCTGCGCTGGTACTGGCGGCTCTCTACCTCGGCCATCTCATCGAACGCATGATGGGTACAGCAGGCGAACTTGCCGGTGCCATACGGCAGTACATCAGAACAGGAACGAGCAGTTCTACCCTGCTGGCCGCTGTTCTCTTTGTCCCGGTACTCACCTTATTGATCGCCGGTGGAGGAATTGCTGCCATCAGCGCAGCGTTTCGCCAGGGCGAATACCAGATGGCCTATCAGACCGCCGATTATATCCGCCAGAGTATTCCACCGGACGCGATCATCGAAACGTGGGATAAGGAACTTTCCATCCTCACGGATCATATCTTTCATTATCCACCCCAGATCGTCGAGATCGAGTTGGGAACTGAGAAATGGCGGGGTGGCGACTCTATCATTGGCACGTACAATTTCCGTGAGTATGTCGATGCCGACTATGTGATTGTCGGCCCATTCTCGAAGTTCGCTGGCGTCTATTCGCCGGAAATCCTTGAGGGCTACAACCTGATTGAGACGGTTGGATACTATGACATATATCAGCGCGTCCAAACACCGTGAAGCAGCTCAACATCTGATGAACCTCTTCATGGCAGCCATACCCCGCCTCTTTCGTGTCTGCTGCACCCTGACGTTCACCATCGCACTGGGACTGGGAGTGTTTGCACGTGCCCATGCTCAGGCTCCCGATCCGGCTTGCGAACAACCTGCCAATCCCATCGTGGCCGAAAACTGCCAGCCAGGCAGTGATGGTTGGATCATTTCCAATTACCTGGGTGACATTGAGGGCTATGCGGCTGAGTCCAGCGTCAATAAAGGGGAACGCCTCGGCCTCTTCGTCAATACGAACGCACCCAGATTCGACATGTATGTCTTCCGTTCAGGATACTATGGCGGTATGGGTGGCCGCTTGCTGGAAACTATCCAGGGTGTGACAGGCACAGAACAACCGGATTGCGCCCGCGCGGACGATGTTGGGCTGCGGACTTGCAGCACATGGCGCGAATCCTACAGTCTCATCATCAAAGATGAATGGGTTTCGGGCGTCTACGTCATCAAGCTGGTTCGACTGGACACGGGTGGTGAAAACTACATCCAGTTCGTCGTCCGCAATGATGCCAGCAGGTCCCATATCCTCTACCAGCAAAGCATCACCACCAATCAAGCCTACAACTACTACGGGGGCAAGTCTACCTATAATTACAACAGCGGAACCTGCCCCACCGTGGCGCTGGCCCCTCGCGCAGTCAAAGTGTCTTTCAATCGCCCGGAGGCGCACCCTGGTTTCTTTGCCCCTGACAACATCAAGAATACCTACTTCCGCGCGGAGTATCCGATGGTACGGTGGCTGGAGCAGAACGGCTACGATGTCACCTATTCGACCAACATGGATACCCACCGTTCGGGGAAACCCGGCGCGACTAACCTTCTGCTGAACCACAAGGTCTTCCTGTCGGTCGGCCATGATGAATATTGGTCGGAGGAGATGCGCGATGCAATCATGGCGGCGCGGGATGCCGGTGTGCATCTGGGTTTCTTCACGGCCAACACCGGCTACTGGCGCGTCCGCTTCGAGCCTGATCCGCTGACCAACGAGCCGGACAGCATTATGGTCTCGTACAAAACCACCGAGAGCGGCCCGGCAGACCCATCCGGCATTCCGACGGGCACATGGCGCGATCCAGCCGGCGCCAATCTGCCGGAGAACAGCGTTTTCGGGGTGATGTACATCGGCGATAACGATAAAATATACTTCCCGCTGCGGATCTCGTCCGAGTTCGTCGATGACCCGATATACCGGCACACGGGACTTCAGGACATGCCCGCCGGAACCTATCTCGACGTAGGCGATCAAATCATCGGCTGGGAGTGGGACGCCCGTGTGGACAACGGCTTTGAGCCGGAAGGTTTGACCGTGTTGGCCGAGACGCCCGTGTACGGGATGCTCCTGCAAGACGCAGGCAATTCCGCCAACGGGAACATGGGCAAGGCTGCTGCCCAGACGGTACGCTACACTGCCCCCAGCGGAGCGATTGTGTTCTCCACCGGGACGATCCAGTGGTCGTGGGGATTGGGGACGCATGGGCTGGATATCGTCGATCCTGACCCGATCATCAGCCAGATGACCTATAACATCCTGGCCGATATGGGGGTGCAGCCAGCCACGTCCGCCGAGGGGATTATCCTGGATGGGTCGGATACCACCCCCCCCCTACTGCCGGCTGACCGGCTGCGGCAGGCAGATGAGGCGACCGTTCCGGTCATCAGCAACCTTCAGGCCGGCGCCAGCGGGGACAGCATCACCGTCAGTTGGGAAACCGATGTGGAGACCATCGGCCAACTGTGGTATGGGGTGCGATCTGGCGCGATCAATACCACCGGTGGGCTGAACCTGGAACCTTCGACACGGCACGAATTCACCGTCAGCGGACTGGACCCGCGCACGACCTACTATTTCAAGGCCGCCTCGGTGGATACGAATTGGGGCATTGCGACCTCCGACGAGCAGCAGGTTCAGACGGGCAGCTTGTCGTTCTTGCAGGAGATCCGCCAGGCGCTCGACCCGGCCATCATCCGCACCGGCTGCTGGGTACGCGCCAACACTGCGGGCGTGATCATTTTCGGGGTACTGGGCGTAGTCATTGTTCTGCTGATCGTGAGCCGCTGGTGGCTGGTTCGACGCAGCGCACGGCCCGCCTGATCGATCCCGTGCGGAACGCCCCCTGGCGGATTATCCTGCTCATCGTGGGAGCAGCGGCCCTGGCGCGGGGGCTGCTGATCGCCAGCGGGACAGTCTCCTTCCACGCGGATGAGGCCGTCGTCGGGCTGATGGCCCGGCACATTCTGGCTGGGGAACGGCCTACCTTCTTTTACGGTCAAGCCTATATGGGCAGTCTGGACGCCTGGATCGTCGCGGTCGGATTCCGGCTGTTGGGCGAATCGGTGCTGACGATCCGGCTGGTGCAGAGCGGCCTGTATCTGCTGGTGGTAGCGGTAGGCTGCGCGGTGAGCTGGCGGTTGACCCGCAGCCGCGTGGCGCTGCTGGTCTCCGGTCTAATGCTGGCGATCCCGACGCCGAACACGGCCGTCTACACTACGGCCTCGCTGGGGGGCTACAACGAAGCACTGCTGCTCGGCGGGCTGACGCTCTGGCTCGGATTCGATGTGGCCGAGAACTGGCCGGGATCGCGGCTGAAGTGGGGACTGCTGGGACTGGTTGCCGGGATCGGCTGGTGGGCGCACGGTCTGATCGTGATCTATGCGCTGCCGGTAGGCTTGCTGATCCTGCTGAAACTGTGGCGCTCACCGAACCGCACGGGGATGATCCCCTACCTGCTGGTCGGGCTGGGCGGATTCGTGATCGGCAGCGCCCCGTGGTGGAGCTTCGACCTGGCGACGGGCGGAGCGGCGATGTCCACCTTCCTCCGCAGCCAGCAGACCGGGACCTTCGCCGGGATTGGCATCGACTATGTTCCGCCAGGGCAGCGGGCAGTAGGACTGGTGATTTTGGGTATCCCGGCGCTGATGGGGATGCGGTTCCCGTGGTCGGTGGAATATTTCGCTCCGACGTTAGGCGTGGTCGTGCTGGGTCTATGCGCGATGGCGGTCTGGCGCGGGGTGCGGCGGGGTGATGCGCTGGCCGAGGGAGGTCGGCTGCTGACGGTGGGGATGCTGGGCGGCTTCGCGGTCATCTTCGTGGCTTCGAGCTTCGGGGCGGATCCAACCGGGCGCTACCTTCTGCCGCTGAACCTACCGCTGGCGATCCTGGTAGGCGGGTTGGTGGACGCGATAGCGCGTTCGGAGCGGCTGCGGTCTCCGGCAGCGCGGTGGGGGTTAGCGGTCGCGGTCGGGTTGGGGGTTATCATCTACCAAGCGGCGGGGCAGATGGCCGCGGGGAGCCAGCCGCCGGGATTCACCACCCAGTTCGACCCCATTTCCCACCTGCCCAATGACTTCGATGCCGAGCTGATCGATTTCCTGGAGGCGAACGATCTCCAGCACGGCTACACGAACTACTGGAT
>JAEUQZ010000330.1 GCA_016788965.1 Anaerolineae bacterium
CGGGTGAGCGTATCGGGATTGAGCAGGAAGACCGCACGGGGTACATCGGCCCCGGACTGGCCGAATCCAAGCTGGCGCAGGGCGCGGTTATTGGCGGCGGCAAAACCGAGATTGTCATCGCAGGCGATGAGGTCAACCTGGGGGAAGTGCTGGCGGATGGCTTCAGGCGTGCCGTCGTGGGAGGCGGAATCGACCACCACGACCTGGGCTTGCAGGCCGCTGATGGCAAGATCGTCCAGGAGTGTCCGCAGGGCGTCGATGACCAGTTCGCGGACATTCCAGGTGACAATGATGACGGCCAGATCGCGCATCAGCGTCCCAACTGGGAGAAGTCCAGGCCAGAGCGGGTCACGAATGTCTCGAAGGCGGTGAGGTCATCAGACGCGACGGACTGCAAACGGGTTTGTCCGAGGAACGGTCGAAGGAGCGTCGCGGTCTGGCGGTCGGCGGCGATGTCCAGGAGCGCCGCGCTGAGCGTATCGCGGACGCCGAGCGTCACCTGGATGGGCACGACCAGCAGCAGGTAGGGAATGGATTCGCTGGTCGCCAGTTCGATGAGGCGTTCTCGGTCGGCGCTATCGGCTTCTTCAAGAGCCGCCGTAGGAACGGCAGCGGCATCGCAGCCGCCGTCGGCTACGGCCGCCAGCAGCGCGGCATTGTCGGGATAGTCCCGGACGGACTTGAGGTCACGGACGACATCGACATCGGAAGCGCCGAGCATCAGGGATGGGACGATCCAACTGGTGAGGTCGGCGCTGCTGATGCGGCAGAAGTTCCGGTCACGCAGGGCACTCAATGACGTGACTGCCCCACCCTGCCGCGCAACGATCACGACCGTCTCGCCGGAGGCGGCATTCGATCCGCTGCCGCGCACGATCCACAGCAGCGGCTGGCCGCAGTTACGCGCGCTGGCCGTCCAGTAGCCGATTCCGCTCAACCAGGCGGCTGTGACGGGGCCGCTGAAGGAATCGCACATCTGCTGGATGGCTTCGGCTTCCGAATCAACGGTGACGATCCTGATGGTATAGGCGGTGCGGGTGAGGAGGTCAGCCTCCAGGTTTTCGGCGGCATCGGACGGCAGGTCAGGATCAGCGGGTACGACGGCGATCTGAATCGGGTTGGCAGGATCGCCCAGGGCGACGCTGCCGGGCAGTGGGGGCAGCGGGGTCGAACGGGGCGTTGCTGAAGCGGTAGGCAGCGCGGCGGGCGCAACCTCCTCGACGACTTCGCGGCGGCAGGCGGCCAGCGCCGTGATTGTCAGGATCAGCAGCAGAATTCGACCAACCGTTGTGTGGGTTTTGCGGAACATGTCGTCCACCGCTGCATTCTCCTCACTGGCATCCCGCGCTGAGACGATTATAGCATCAGCCGTCCTGAGTGGACTGCTCGATCAAGGTGATATCGCGGGCGCCGACGCGGGCGTTGCGAACACTGATTCCGACATCTTCATGGATCAGACCCGCCCAGCACTGCTGGGGATTGCGGGCTTCGATCAGACGGGTCATCCGCACCGCGCCCCAGACGACGCTGCGTTCGCCCGGCGGCAGGTAGTAGTAGGTGTTGCCGGAGCCGGCATCGACCTGCTGGGTGAGGGTATCGGGCGTTCCAATCGCCCAGCGCCAGGGGAAAGAATCGGAACTGGTCGAACACTGGACGCCGACGCGCCACGCACCGGACTGCTCATAGACACCCAGCGCACCCCAAATCTGATCCTGCTCGTAGACTGTTCCCGGCCACGGCCCGCTGGTGCGGATGGGGACTTCGCCGTAGTTCTCGACGATCAGTTTGAAGACGAGGAGATCGCCGATGGGGAGACTGATGGCCTGGAAGCGGAGGTCATCCATGTCGTCCGGCAGCGGGAGTAGATCACCGGCCCGGTCAGGGGTGGTCAGGAAGCGATCTTCCCAGGGGACGACGGTAAAGGCCACATCGATGCCGTTGGGCTGCGGCGCGATCTCGGCCTGGGGCGTGCCGCCGGATTCGATCCGCAGGGAGACGGTGCGGCGGGTACTCTGCCCTTCTCGATCCTGAGCAATGGCTACGACGGTGTAGTCGCCGTCGGGCGGCGGATCGACGCCGCGATCAATGCCGCCGTCGTAATCGAAGGCATGGCGCAGGCCGCCCGCGTCGGCTTTTTCGTTGGCCTCACGGGACTCAGGAATGAAGATCTGCTGACCGGCAGCATCTTCGAGGTAGACGGTCAGATCGGCGTCCTTGTTGAGGTAGATGTTGATGTAGACCCGGTCTTCGATTCCGTCCTGGTTGGGGGTGAAGACCTGCGACGAGAGGCTGAAACTGGTCATCTCCGGCAGTTCAACGGTGGCGGCGGTGACGACCAGGGTTCCGGTTTGCTGTTCGGTGGCGCCGGTTTCGGCGTCGGCAGCGGTCAGTGTCCAGGCATAGCGGCCGTCAGGGATGAGGCGGCGCAGCACATCGCCGTCGATGGTTTCGCCGGGCAGCGTGAAGCCATCGACCACGCCGCTGAACAAGACCTGATAGTCGGCGGCGGCGCGGATGTCATCCTGGCGGAAAAAGAACTGCTGGCCGTTTTCGTTCTCAAAGACCAGAGAGATGCGGGCATTCCGGGTGATCCCATAGCTGAACTCGGTGACATCGGCGTCACCATCGGCGTTGGGGGTAATCACATCCGGGGAAAAACGCGCAAAGGTGATGAGGGGACGCGGGGGCTGAATCAAGGTCTGACCCACGATCAAGACCGCAATCAAGACCACTACCGCTACGATCACCGTCAAGCCAACCGAAATCCGCATAATGCCTCGGTTTTAGTGTCCATAACCCAGCTCAGTCTAGCCGAAAGACGGGCGCGCGCCAAGTGTGATGCTTTACGGGGGTAGCAGTCTGCGGTAGACTCTACCCTCCATCTAAGTTATGCGTTCAGAGGAATTCACGGATTGAGCAACGCTTTCGGCGTGAGCGAGTTTGACAGCATCCCAGACGCCCGCCCCGACGATGACGGATTGATTGAACTTCCGCTCGTGCCCCTGCGCGGAATCGTCATTTTCCCGCATGTCATCACCCCCATCACGACACGCAACCCCCAGGCATTGGCAGCGATTCAGTTTGGGCTGACGGGCCACCGGACGGTGGCCGGGTTCGCCATGCGCGACCCCTCGCACGCGGTGCAGCGGGTCGAGGATTTATACGAATTCGGCACGGAACTGGCGCTGAGCCAGGTGGCCCGCGGCGGCGAGGATCAGCGCAGTGTCCTGGCATTGGGCAAGCGGCGGCTGCAACTGGTCAGTATCAAGCAGACTGAGCCAATCCTGATCGCGCGGGCGCGGCCCATCCCGGAGAGGCGGACACGCAGCGAGAAGCTGCTGTCGGCCACGCAGCGGGTCAAGCAGCTCCTCCAACATGTGGCCGACCTCAGCCCGACGATCCCTGAAGAGGTGCTGGATCATATCCTCAACGCCAGGGATGCCGGACTGGTGGCCGACCTCACGGCGTCGGCACTGCTGCTCTCGCTGGAAGAGCGGCAGCGGCTGCTGGGCACGGAGTCGGTCGAAGCGCGGATGAACGACCTGATCGCGGCATTGGCGCAGGAGATTCAGGTGCTGGAACTGCGCGATGAAATCAATGTGCAGGTGCAGCAGGAGATGGATCGCAGCCAGCGGGAAATGTACCTGCGCGAACAGATGCGGGTCATCCAGAACGAACTGGGCGAAGGCGATATCTTCCAGCAGGAAATCAACGAAGTCCGCGAGCAGATCATCGCCGCCAATTTGCCCGGCGAGATCCACGAGAAGGCGCTCAAGGAACTGTCACGACTGTCGATAATCCCGCCGATGGCTCCCGAAGTGGGCATCATCCGCACGTATATCGACTGGCTGGTCGGTTTGCCCTGGACTCAGCGCACCGATGACAACCTGGATGTCCGTCACGCTCAGGAGGTTCTGGACGCGGAACACTACGGGCTGCCGAAGGTCAAGGATCGCATCCTGGAATATATCGCCGTCCGCAAACTGGCGGCTTCCAAGATGAAAAGTCCGATCCTGTGCTTCGTCGGGCCGCCTGGGGTGGGCAAGACCTCGCTGAGCAAGAGCATCGCGCGAGCACTGGGGCGGGAGTTCGTGCGGGTGAGCCTGGGCGGGGTGCGGGACGAGGCCGAGATTCGCGGACACCGCCGGACGTACATCGGGGCGATGCCGGGGCGGATCATCCAAACGATGCGGCGGGCGGGAACGAGCAATCCGGTATTCGTCCTGGACGAGATCGACAAGCTGGGCATGGATTTCCGGGGCGACCCGGCGGCGGCGCTGCTGGAAGTCCTCGACCCGGAGCAGAACCATGCCTTTTCAGATCATTATCTGGAAGTGCCCTACGATCTCTCGCAGGTGTTGTTCATCACCACGGGGAACGATCTCGATCCGATTCCGGCGGCGCTGATCGACCGGCTGGAGATCATCGAGTTCACGGGATACACCGAAGAAGAAAAAGTTGCCATCAGCCGCCGCTTCCTGATCCCGAACCAGATCGAGGCGCACGGATTGAACGGCGCGGGCGTCCGCTTCGAGCCGAGCGCCCTGCACACGATCATCCGCGAGTACACCTATGAGGGCGGCGTCCGCAACCTCGACCGCGAGATCGCCAATGTGTGCCGCAAAATCGCGCGGTTGGTGGCGGAGGAAAAGCAGTATGGCCGGCGGATCGGCTCTCGAAAGCTGCTGGATTTCCTCGGCCCGCCGCTGTACACCAACCGCCGCGCCCATAAACAGGATACGGTTGGGCTGGCGACTGGGCTGGTCTGGACGTATGACGGGGGCGACATCGCGCTGATCGAGGTCTCGGTGCTGCCCGGAAAAGGCAGCATGTTGATGACCGGTCAGCTTGGCGATGTGATGCAGGAATCGGCGCAGGCGGCGCTGAGTTACATGCGTTCGCGGGCGGTGGACTTCGATGTGCCCAGCGACGACTTCGAGAACTACGATGTGCATATCCATCTGCCGGAAGGGGCCGTCCCGAAAGAGGGACCGTCGGCAGGTATCACGCTGGCGACCGCGATCATCTCGGCGTTCACCGAGCGAAAGGTTCGCAGCACGTTTGCCATGACGGGCGAAATCACGCTGCGGGGGAAGGTGCTGGCGGTCGGTGGGGTCAAAGAAAAAGTGCTGGCCGCCCGGCGCGCGGGCATCCGGCAGGTGATTCTGCCTTCGGAAAACAAGAAAGACCTGGTGGATATTCCGCAGGAGGCACTGGACGACCTGAACTTCCACTTCGTGGACGGTATGCAGCAGGTGATCGATCATGTTCTCCTGCCTGCCCCTCCAGAACGCCAGCGGGATATCCAGCGGCGGGAAGAAGAACACGACGAGAAGGACGATCAGGAGAGCAAGCCTGAATCGAAGAAGAGCAGCAAAAAGAAGACCGAATCATGAACACTTCGATTGATGATGTATGGCAGCTCATCAAAGGGGGCCGGGGGACGCGGCTGGATTGGTTTGGCGAGCAACCGCAGCCACAGCCTGTCGCCGAAACGATGACCGCGATGGCGAACAGCCAGGGCGGCGTAATTTTGCTGGGCGTGACAGGGGCTGCCGGAACCGTGCTGGGGGTGCGAAATGCCAGCGAAGCGGTGGATACGGCGCTTCAGGCCGCGTTGTCGATTGACCCGCCGCTCATCATCCCGCTGCCGCAGGTGTTCCGGCTGAACGGCAAGCCGTTGGTGATGATGTCGATCCCGACGGGGATGCCGCATGTGTACGCGCTGGAAGGGCGCTACCTGCACCGCAAGGGGTCGGAGAACGCGCTGCTGCGGTCGGATGAACTGCGCCGGCTTATCATGGGACGGGGCGAGGCCAGTTTTGAAACGGAAGCCGCGCGGGGCGCGAGTCTGGCCGATCTGGATTGGGAACGGGCACGGG
>JAEUQZ010000331.1 GCA_016788965.1 Anaerolineae bacterium
GTTCAGTATGCGGACAGCGGGTGGTGGCTCTACCCGGCTGCACAGGCTGAGGCAAGGGGACTGCGTGTTCCTTTCCTGATGGCCGACGGCTGGCGTGAAGCCTCACGCTGGATCGACATGATCGGCCTCATCAGTAATCAATTCAGTGTCGCGGGAGTCGCGCTGGGAATCATTGGACTGTCGCGGTTGGCGCGGTGGTATCCGCCGCTGGGCGTGCTAACTCTCATCCTATACGCAGGCTATGCGCTCTTCGGGCTGGTATACTTCGGCGGCGACCGCACGGTGCTGCTGCTGCCTCTTCTGATGATCCAGATGATCTGGATGACGTATGCGGTCTTCGCGCTGAGCCAGTGGCTCCAAAAAAGTCTGACCGCTACTGGCGGCATGATTCGTTGGGCGGCTCCGGCGGCGTTCGCGCTGCTGCCGACTGTACTCTTGTGGCAGATTCTCCAGAGCGTATAGCGCCTGAACGAAAATCATGTATAGTTAATAACTAGAACCGTTAAGCTCAGGGTACAGAACATTACGATTTCGCCGCAAGTGTTGGGCAATGGCGAGCGGTAATGCAAGGT
This sequence comes from Anaerolineae bacterium, assembly GCA_016788965.1. Classification (GTDB taxonomy): domain Bacteria; phylum Chloroflexota; class Anaerolineae; order Aggregatilineales; family Phototrophicaceae; genus CFX2. The sequence goes on from JAEUQZ010000331.1 coordinate 573, forward strand.
GTGATGGTCGATTGATATGCAGGAACAGCGTGTTGCCATCAAGGGAATCAAGGACGGACTGCTGGTTTCATTGAGTCCAACGGACGAATGGCAGTCTATCACGGCTGATCTGGCAGCGCGGATCGACCAGCAGAATGCTTTCTTTGCCGGAGCGCGGATCACGGTCGATCTGGGGGAACGTCCGGTTCCCAAACATGAACTGGGGTCGCTCAAGGCTCTGCTGGAACGGCGAGGGTTGATGCTCTCGGTTGTTCTGAGTGACAGCGAAACGACCATCGAGGCGGCCCATGCGCTCGATCTGAAGACGACCAGCGCCAGTCCGATTCCGGGACGCGAAGAGGACGAGGAAACCGAATTCAGTTCGGAAGAAGATGGCACGGTTGGCGTGATGATTAAGCGAACGCTCCGGGCCGGGCGCACGGTGAAAAGCGCCGGTCATGTCGTTATTCTGGGGGATGTCAACCCTGGCGCGGAAATCATGGCGGTTGGGGATATCATCGTGTGGGGGCGGCTGCGCGGAACGGTACATGCTGGGATCGAGGGTGACGAAAGCGCCATTGTCTGCGCCCTGGACATGATGCCTACTCAGTTACGGATTGCGGGACATATCACCACGTCACCAACGGACAAACGTCGCCAACCCAAGCCTGAACTGGCTTCGATCCGAAGTGGGCAAATTGTCGTAGAACCCTGGGCTTATTGACCAGAAAGGAATTCCACCAGTTATGGCGGCACGAGTCGTTACGATAACATCCGGCAAAGGAGGGGTTGGCAAAACCACGACCACCGCTAACCTGGGAGTCGCTCTGGCCCGGCTCAACAAGAAAATCGTTTTGATCGATGCCGATGTCGGGCTGCGAAACCTGGACATTGTGATGGGGCTGGAAAACCGCATCGTTTACGATCTGGTGGATGTTGTCGAAGGACGCTGCCAGATTCGTCAGGCGATGATCAAACACAAGCAATTCCCGGATCTGTTCCTGATCCCGTCCGCGCAAACGCGCGACAAGACCGCGGTCAGCCCGACCGACATGGTGCAGATCTGCAATAAACTGCGCCCTGAATTCGATTTCATCGTGATCGACTCGCCGGCAGGGATCGAGCGGGGGTTCCGCAATTCGATTGCACCGGCAGACGAAGTGCTGATTGTCACCAATCCGGAAGTCTCGGCAGTGCGGGATGCCGACCGCAACATCGGCCTATTGGAAGCCAACAACAAAGGCCCTGGCAAGCTAAGCCTGAACCGGGTAAAGCCGGATATGATCCGCAAGGGCGAGATGATGTCGGCCAGCGATGTGACCGACATCCTAGCGATCAAACTAATCGGTATTGTGCCAGAAGATGAAGGGGTCATCCCAGCCTCGAACAGCGGCATTCCGATCTCACTAAATGAGAATTCACGCGCCGGGCAAGCGTTCCGCAATATCGCGCGGCGGCTGCTGGGTGAAGATGTGCCATTGATGCCCATGAATGAAAGCGGCGGGCTTTTGCAGCGGATTACCCGACTGTTCAGCGGCGGTCAATCCGAATAGGAGGAGTCACCATGTCCGGATTCCTGGACCGTCTGCTGGGTCGATCAGGGTCAAAAACCAGCGGGAGCATGGCTAAGGAGCGGCTTCAGTTCATCCTGGTGCATGATCGCATCAACCTGCCCCCGGAACGTCTGGCCGCGATGAAGGCTGAAATCCTGGATGTGATCTCGAAATATGTCGCAGTCGAACGGGAAAAGGTCGATATTGGATTGGTGCAGCGCGACCGCGACAGCCTCATCAAAGCCGAGATTCCATTTTCCGGCAGCAATGACCAGGATGAGGCTCGGCGGAGGCTGGGGGACTCCACTGCTCCAGCAGACGATGGAAGCCTCGACGACGGATAATTCCGCCTCTGGTTGCCGACACTGGCCGCGCATCCTCGAATTCACTTCGTCGGTTGAATGGATTGACTACAGGTTCGAATGACACGAAGCACAAACCTCTGGCGCAACTTCGATTTTGTTCTGTTTGGGACAGCCCTTCTCCTCATCATTTTTGGCATCCTGATGATCCGCAGCGCGACACTGGGCGCAATTGATCCTGACTTGATTGGGCGTGTCCCCGACCAGATCCGTTACGCAGTGATCGGACTGGTACTGGTCTTTGTCCTGGCGGCTATCGATTACCGGCTGTTGGGCGGCCTGCATCTGTGGTTGTACATCATCATGGTGGGACTACTGGTGCTGGTGCGATTTCTGGGGGTCGAAGGCGATGCGGGATCGCAACGCTGGATCAATGTGGGCATCCGCATTCAACCATCCGAAATCGGCAAAATTATCATCATCATCACGCTGGGGCATCACCTGACCCAGAATTATTACAAGCTGTCCGGGCTGCGAGCGGTCTTCATGTCGCTGCTGCACATGTCCATCCCCACGGGGTTGATCTTCTTGCAGCCGAATCTCGGCACAACTATCGTGTTCATAGTAATCTGGCTGACCATGATCTGGGCAGCGGGGCTGCGACTCAAGCATATTGGATTGTTCGTAGCGGTAGCCTTGATCGCTGCGCCGATCCTGTGGACGCAGATGCAGCCTTATCAACAGCAGCGCATCACCACATTCATCAACCCTGAAGGCGATCCCACCGCTCAGTACAACATCCGGCAGGCGATCATCAGCGTCGGATCGGGCGGGCTGTTGGGAAAGGGATATGCCAACGGCACGCAGAACACCGGGCGCTTCCTGCGCGTCCGGCACACGGATTTCATCTTCAGCGTGATCTCCGAGGAGTTTGGGTTCATTGGCGGCGTCACGGTGATGGGATTGATCGGACTGGTCATCCTTCGGATTCTGCGCGGCGCACGCAACGCGGTCGATCCGCTCGGCAGTCTGATCTGCTATGGGGTGGCTTCGATCATTTTCTTCCAGACGGTCGTCTCGATTGGTATGAATTTGAACATGCTGCCCGTTACGGGGCTGACTCTGCCATTTATCAGTTCAGGCGGCACGTCTCTACTCTCGATACTCGCGGGGATCGGACTGGCCGAGAGCGTCATCATGCGCGGGCGGCGAGTCTAAGCTCCCCTACCCTTATCCACCTGATTCATGTACCATACCGCCACAGATCACCTACCTTGAGGAGTGTTTCGTGGCCGACGATTCTGCACGTCCGGCGCGGGTGCGGTTCGCTCCCAGTCCGACCGGTTCGCTACACATTGGCGGGCTGCGAACGGCCTTGTTCAACTGGCTGTTCGCCCGTCACTACAACGGCTCATTCATTCTGCGGATCGAAGATACCGACCAGAAACGCTTCGATCCCAACGCGCTCCAGACATTGATGGAGGCGCTGCGTTGGGCTGGATTGCAGTGGGACGAAGGGCCAGAAGTCGGCGGGAATTACGGCCCGTATGTGCAGTCGGAACGGCTGAACATCTACCAGGAATGGGCACAGTGGCTGGTCGATCATGACAAAGCCTATTATGCCTACGAGACCTCGGAAGAACTGGCAAAAGCGCGTGAAGAGGCCGAGGCCAAGAATCTGCCACGTGGATACAACCGGGCGCATCGTGATCTGACGGCGGCGGAACGCGCGGCTTTCGAGCGAGAGGGACGTCCGCGGGTGGTGCGGCTCAAGATGCCGCTTGATGGGGTCACTCAAATCCCTGACCTGATTCATGGCGAGGTGAGCTTCGACAACAGCACCCAGCAGGATACTGTGTTGTTGAAAGCCGATGGCTTCCCCACTTATCACCTGGCACATGTGGTGGATGATTACCTGATGCAGATCAGCCACGTCCTCCGAGCGGTGGAATGGATGCCATCGCTGCCTGTCCATTGGCATCTCTGGCAAGCGTTCGGCTGGGAACCGCCGATCTATGCCCATTTGCCGGTGATGCTCAACCCGAACGGCAAGGGCAAGATCAGCAAACGGCATCCTCCAGTCGACTCGGACGGCAATGTGATCCCGGTCATGGTGCATGATTACATGCAAGGCGGCTACATCCCCGAAGGGGTGGTCAACTTCCTGGCGAATACCGGCTGGAGTTACGGAGACGATATCGAGGTCTTCGATATTCAGGATGCCATCGCGCGATTCGACGGCACGCGGATCATGGCATCGAATTCGGCTTTCCCGGTGGACAAGCTGAAATGGCTGAATGCCGAACATATTCGCCGACTTCCCGTGGATGATCTGGCGGAGCGTCTGCGGCACATCCTGGAAGCTGCTGGTCTCAAGGTGGACTCGGCCATCCTGCTGAAGATCACACCGCTTGTCCAAACCCGCATCAAGACGCTGACCGATGTGGTAGGGCTGGCCGGCTTCTTCTTCCGGGAAGAGTTCATCCCCGCACCGCCGGAGAAGCTGCCACAGAAGCGTATGGATGTTGCGTCAACGCGCACCGCGTTGCAGCAGTCCATCAACGCGCTGATGAACCTGGACGACTTCTCACTGGGTGCGACTCATCCCGTCATCGAGAAGCTCACGCAACCGCTAGGTTTATCGAACAGCCAGTTGTTCGGGGTGCTGCGAACGGCTGTCACCGGGCAGCAGGTGTCTCCCCCGCTGTTCGAGACGATGGAAGTGATTGGAAAAGTGGAAACACTGCGGCGGCTGGAACTGGCGCTGCACAACCTCAATACGGCGGAACGTGTCCTAAGTCAGTCTTGAAAACCCCGACAGGCCGTGCTAGGATTCGGCCTGTCACAGTGGGGGATAGTTCAACGGCAGAACGACAGGTTCTGGCCCTGTTAATCTTGGTTCGAATCCAGGTCCCCCAGCTATCTTGGAGCCAACTGTTCGAGTTGGCTCCATCACGGACGGTCGATAGATCGTCCGTTTTTGTTTCTCGCTCTTTCCCTTCAAGTCTGCTGCTCACCTCGCGTATCTCAGCGGTCAATTCCTTGAGATAGGCGAACGGCGCTCGCAGCTTCAACCGGATCGTTCCCTCAGCATTCACGATCACCTGTTGGACAACCTGGCGCAGAAGTTGTTTCTGATCTGCGCGCTCCAGCCCATTATACAGCACTCCAATCTTTGCGATAAATCCTAACGCCGTCTCCAGATTGCTGATGTGGGTTTCCCGTGCCTCATCCAGCGTTTCAATAGTCTGGCGCAGCTTACTGCGGCGGTCTTGTCATCATTGCCGACGATTCCGACCTGACCATTTTGGGTGCTAAAGCGACGATTGAAAGCGACCATCGTTACGCCGTCGTCGGTACGGCGCGGGCGATTGAGGAACTGCTGACAATGGCAGCGAAGGATGTACCGGATGTCATCCTGCTGAACGAGTGGTTTCACGGGATGGACATCCTGAGCGCGGTC
>JAEUQZ010000332.1 GCA_016788965.1 Anaerolineae bacterium
AGGTGGTCGAGGACGGCAGACCAATGGCGCTGCATGGCTTCACGGTGGGCGGCATCGTCGAGGCGCTCGTGGTGGAAGCTGATGGTCGCGCCGGATCGGGCGGGGAGGACGCGAATCTGGAGCGTGGAGGGGTGATCCGCGCCGGGCGGCTGCCAGGTCAGGCGGATGAGGCTGCCGATGGTAAAGCTGCGGATTTCCCCGGTGAGTCCCTCGGCGGTGGTGATGGTCGCGCCTTTGACGAACTGCGGATCGATGGGGCCGCCGAGCCAGTATCCGAGGCCCGGCTGAGTCATGAGCAGGTTCCAGGCGGTCTGGGGATCAATGGGGAAGGTGCGGCGGACGCCGATTTCCCAGCCCTGGGTTTTGGTCTTGCCGACGGGTGTGTGTTCGGTCATGGGATGCCTCCTGGTATGTCTGACAGCACGGTTCAATTGTAGCACAAAAGTTCGGTTGAGCGACTCGGAAGCCCTGAGACGGCAGGTGTGGCGAGTCGTTATTCATGCGGCGCACACAGTAGACTAAAGTGCGGGATGTAGGGTAGGCTTGGGTCAAACTCCGTAAGAACAGGGTTGAACGGAAATAGATCGATGGCAAGCAAGACGGGTGTGAATGTGACGGAGCGGGGAACGCCGCTGCCGAGATTTCTGATTGTGGCGGCGGTGATCGTCCCGGTGATGGTGCTGTTCACGATCTGGGGCGGGGTTCCGGAGGGGCAGACGACGGCTTTCGGGATCGGGATTGCGCTGCTGGTCGCGGGGGTGGTGGGGTTCCTGATGCTGAGCTGGCATCTGCTATACCGACCGCTGCCGGCGGGGATCAAGCAGCCAGCGATCCAGCCGATCCCGGCACGGGCGCGGCAGGCATTGGCCGCGCTGCTGGGGGTAGGTGCGCTTGCGATTGTGATCGGCGGCTTCTGGGACGAGGTGTGGCACCGGCTGTACAGCCTGCCATTCGGCGATGATTTCTTCTGGCGGCCGCATCTGCTGATGTATTTCGGCTTTCTGACGGTGACACTGGTGGGTTTCGGCGGGTTGTATCTGATCGCGGCGCGGGGCAAGGGGACGTTTCAGCAGCGGTTCCGGGCGAATCCGCTGGTGGGAATGCTGGTATTGGTGGCGCTGCTGCTGATGGTGGTGCTGCCAGCCGACCCAATCTGGCACGGAATCTACGGCGCCGATCTGACAGCCTGGAGCATCCCGCACCAACTGCTGTTTGTGTCGTTCGTGATGATTATGCTGGTGACGACGGTGATTCAGCTTTCGCTGGTTCCGGCGCGGCCGTGGCGGAGCGTGCTGCATGTGAACGGTTACGATGTGCTGCCGATTCTGATGAGCGCGGCGATCCTGATGGGGCCGCTGCAATTGTTCACGACGGATTGGGATCAGGTCGATCAGATCGGGTTCATCCGGGAGATGCGGCCGGATTGGGTGCTGATGGCGATCACGGTGGCGATTGCGACATTCGCGGGGGTGGTGGCAGTGCGGAGTCTGCGGATGGTCGGGGCGGCGACGCTGATCGGGGTGCTGGCGTTGGGGTTCCGGTATGTTTTCATCCAGGTGTTCGAGGCGCAGCAGGTGATGTCAATCTCGGCGTGGGTGGTGGCGCTGCCGCCGCTGATCGCGCTGGATGTGTGGCTGGCGCGGGCGGGACGGCGGGATAGGTCGCGGTGGTGGATGGAAGCGGCGGTGATGGGGGCGGCGGGGGTGCTGATTTCGATGCCGTTGATGGGGCAGTTGTATCCGTATCTGGATGCGTCGATCTCGGCGCTGGCGGTGGTGGGGATCGGGCTGGCGGCGGTGGGCGCGGCGTGGCTGGGCGGGCAGATCGGCGAGGGTTTGGCGACTGCGCCGCGACAGGTCGAGGCGGAGCGATCCGGGGCACGGCTGATGGCGATCCCGGTGGGGGCGCTGGCGGCGATGGTGGCCTTCATGGTGTTTTTCATCAGCACGGCGACGCCGCCGGTGTAGGGGTTAGGGATTGGGGATTAGGGAAATACGAGAAGAATTCAACCACAGAGACACAGAGGACACAGAGATCATACGGAGGGAGGGGGGCATTGTCCGGGCGGGAGGTGAGTCGATAGGCATCGCCCGGCCATGAAATGGCCGGGCTAGGGGTGTTACCCCCTGCGGGGGTTCATTGAAACTCGCGGGAAGGATGAAAAATCCACCCTCGTGAACTATTCTACCCGGTTCATGGGGTCATGGAACTGGTCGAGGAAAGCAGGCGGCCTCCGTATATGATACAAGCCTTTGATGAGTTGGTTGATTTCCTCATCGCTAAAATAAATCCGCAGGACATCCTGGCATTCAAGCCGTCTGATGCTGCTCAGGAACGGGCGGAATTGCTCCTGGAACGGAGCAATTCGGGGACTTTGACGCCGGAAGAGGCGGCAGAGCTTCAGCAAATGCTCCAGGTAGATCGGCTCGTCTCGGTGTTGAAGGCACGGGCACTGGAAGCTGTGGATTAGATCACTCGACCAGGCTCATCTGGTAATGGAATACGTCGCCGAAGTGGGTGATGAGGCGGCGGCGCACATCGGATTCATCGATAGGCTGGCCGAGCAGGGCGGATAGGCTGGTGACGCCCTTATCGGTGATGCCGCAGGGAATGATCCCCTCGAAGTAGGATAAATCGGTATTCACGTTGAGGGCAAAGCCGTGCTTGGTCACGGCTTTGACGCTGACGCGCACGCCCATCGCGCAGATTTTGGCTTCGCCCGTGGGGGTATCGACCCAGACGCCGGTCAGTCCGGGGACGGGTTTACCGACGATGCCGTAGTCGGCCAGGGTGTAGATGATGACCTGTTCGAGGCCGCGCATGTAGCCGATGACATCGGCGCGGAGGGTTTCGGGCGAGCGGGGCAGTTGAAGGATGGGGTAGCCGACGATCTGGCCGGGGCCGTGATAGGTGATGTCGCCGCCACGATCCACACGGAAGACCTGGATGCCGCGGCGGGCGAGTTCGTCGGGGGAGAGCAGCAGGTTCTCGCCATGGCCGGATGTGCCGAGGGTGTAGGTGGGGGGATGTTCCAGCAGGAGGAGGCGGTCGGGAATTTCGCCACGGGCACGGGAGTCGGCCAGGGTGTTCTGCCATTCCCAGGCCTGCTGATAGGGGATGTGGCCTGGCTGGATGACCTGGCAGATGGGCAGGGCGTTCATCGGGGTGGGGTGCGGATGGGGCCGCGCAGGCAGGTTTCCAGGAAGGTGAAGGCACGGGTGAGGGCGGTGCGTCCCTGCTGTTTGGTGAACTCGGTGGCGGTCTCGGCGAAGAAGTCATGGCCGACGCCGGGCAGGAGGACGACCTCGTGAGCGATCTTCCGGGAGGTCGAGGCGGCGGCCAGTTCGCGCTGGAGGCTCTCGATGACCGGACGGGTGATGTAGGGTTCGTCCTCGCCGTAGAGGGCCAGAATGGGCGCGACGGACTCATGGAAGCGGCCCAGATAACGCTGGGGGAAGCCGTAGAAGGAGACGGTGGCCTCCAGGTCGCGGCGGACGATGGCGGCTTCGTAGGCGAGGCTGCCGCCCATGCCGATGCCGACAGCGGCGACATCGCGGTTGGTGTTGTGGTGGTCTTCGAGGACGCGCAGGGCGGCATCAACGCGGGGATAGCCACCGTCGCCGAGGCGCTTGACGAGTTCCATGGCCTCGACCGGGGATTGAGTGGATTGGCCGTCGAAGAGATCGGGGACGATGACGTAGTAGCCGGATTGGGCGAAGAGGTGGGCCATGCGGCGGATGATGGGGGTGATGCCCCACCAGTCGTGGATCAGGGCGATGGCGGGGAAGAGCCGACCGGTCACGGGATGCGCCCAGTAGGCAGGACTCTGGCGGCCGCCTTCGGCGACGATCTGGATGTGACCGCTGGTGATTCCGTACTCGATCCGATTGGGGTCGTAGATCGGCATGGGCAGGCGCTTTCGTCCGGGTGATGGGAGTGATTATAACCAGGGAGGCGGGATCGGTGGTAGGCGATGGGGCATGATGGGCGGAAGTGTTAAACTCATTGCGCCATCAAAAGGGTTGAAGGAAGCCATCGCGTTCAACCCCTTTGTCCCGGCGTTCATGCTGGGACGGAAGCGTATACCGAAACAACTTCCATCTTTTGTCTCGCCCGGTCGTGAGGATGAAGCCATTCACTGCGCGGTCGAAGGGATTGTGTCCTGGCTGAAGACTCCAGGCGCGTTGGAATGGCTGGCGGAAGTGGTGGCGCAGAGCCAATCCTGAGATCAGGGCGGGGCATCACTCGGCGTGATAGGGAGTAGGCCGACGGCACAGGTGTCTGTCGCGGCCGTCGCACGCTTATTTAAGCGGTGGGTCAGCAGGCTGCAAGACTATCCTCCTATACCCTTGCGCTCGGAATCGTGTTACCTTCCCCGCGATGGCCGCAAGTATGGCCGGCGGGCTGGACAGTTCAGGTCGCTGATCCTGGTCGTGCGGATGCGGCGATTGGGCGAGTCTGTGGCACGGCCGTCGGCTTTGGACGCTGATCTGTTTGACCACATTCCCAGCAACTTCTAATCTGCGCCTGATATGGTATTTTTAGGCGAAGGCCATAATGTTGTGCTGAATTTTGGATGATGGGGTGGATCAGTTAGGGTCGGTTTCAGGTCATCGACGCCATCATAGATGCAGAGAGATGAGGAGACAGACTGTGACCAGAATTGGACGAAGAGGTTTTGCATTGGTTTGCGCGGCCCTGCTCATCGGCGGGCTGCTAGTGGCCGTAGCCAGCGCACAGTCTGCCGGGTATTCACTGCGGTTTTATGGCAACGGGACGGGGGACATCGACCGGGTGAAGATACCTGTCGATCCGGCTAACTCAGCCGACATCGGTGGCAACTTTACCATCGAGTTCTTCATTCGCGTCAATGCCGAGGAAAACCGGAGCGGGGCCTGTACTACGGGCGAAGCAGGCTGGACGAACGGCAATATCATTCTGGATCGGGACATTTTCGGGCCGGGCGACAACGGTGACTTTGGCATTTCGTTGTTCGGCCAGAGCGGTGTCATTGCGTTTGGAGCGACCCGGAATACCACCGGGGATACCATCTGCGGTACGCGCAATGTGGTGGATGGCAAATGGCATCATATAGCGGTGACGCGCGACAGTACAACGGGAGCGATGGCTCTGTACGTGGATGGTGTTCTGGATGGAACGATCACCGGGCCAACGGGCGACATCAGCTATCGTGACGGCCGCGCTACGTCCTGGCCGAATGATCCATTCCTGGTCATCGGCGCGGAGAAGCACGACTATGCCCCTGAGTATCCCTCGTACAGCGGTTGGTTCGACGAGCTGCGGATTTCCACCAACATCCGTTATACGGCCGCATTCACGCCGCCGACGCAGCCCTTTGTGAAAGACACCCACACGGCGCTCCTGTATCACTTTGACGAAGGAACGGGGGACCAGATCACGGACTCGTCCGGGAATGGCACGAACGGTGTTCGCCGACCAGGGGGCAATCCGGCAGGGCCGGAATGGTCAAGGGAGATACCTTTTACCACTTTACCGCCAACGCCTACGCCGAGGACGCCGACCTCGACACCAACTGCAACCCCAACTGTGACGCCGTCGCCGACCCCGACGGCGTCACCTTCTTCAACCCCAACTACCACACCGTCCTCAACCCCGACTCCAACTGCGACACTGACACCAACTGCAACCCCAACTGTGACGTCATCGCCAACGTCTACTGCGACGGTGACATCATCACCAACGGCGACTGAGACCCCATCACCAACCGCAACCCCGACCGTAACAGCGTCGCCAACGTCCACTGCGACGGTGACATCATCACCAACGGCGACTGAGACACCATCACCAACCGCAACCCCGACCGTAACAGCGTCGCC
>JAEUQZ010000333.1 GCA_016788965.1 Anaerolineae bacterium
GCGCGGCAGTTCATCGCCGCCGCGCTGCCTGATCCGGCGGGAGCGCTGCTGACGGGGATGCTGCTGGGCGATTCACGCGGGCTGCCGCCAGCGGTCTCGGATGCGTTTTCAGCGACGGGCGCATCGCATGTGATCGCCATCAGCGGCTTCAACATGGCGATTCTGAGCGGGGTGGTGCTGCGGCTGTTGGCTCGTTTTCGTGTGCCGCCGCGCACCGCCGCTTTCATCGGCATTGGGATTCTGGTCATCTACACCATTCTGGTCGGAGCGAATGCGGCTGTGGTACGGGCGGCGATCATGAGCAGCATGTTGATGATCGCGGGCCTGATCCGCCGACGGACCTTCGTGCCGACCTCGCTGGCCTTTGTGACGCTGTTGATGTCGCTCCAAAATCCCAATGTGCTGTGGGATGTGGGCTTTCAACTGAGCCTGTTTGCCACGTTGGGGCTGGCGCTGTTCGTCGATCCGCTGTCGCGCGGCTTCCAGCGGATTCTGACCCGCTGGCTGCCGGGAGGCCGCCCTAACGTCCTCGGCGATGTGCTGACCGAGCCGTTCATCGTCACGCTGGCGGCGCAGATTGCCACGCTGCCGATCATCCTGCTGTATTTCGAGCGGCTGTCGCTGGTTTCGCTGGCGGTGAATCTGCTCATCATCCCGGTTCAGCCCGCGCTGCTCATCCTGGGCATGGTCGCCACGCTGAGCGCCTTCGTGATGCCGCTGCTGGCGCAAATTCTGTATTGGTTGGACTTCCTGCTGCTGGGATGGACGCTGTGGGTCGTGCGCGGCTTCGCGCAGCTTCCGTTCGCGGATGTACCTGTGAGCGTCGATCCGCGCCTCGTAGCCGCGTTTTATCTGGTGTTGTTAGGAGGGGCGATGGTCACGGTGACTCGCGCAAACTGGCCGGGCCGACTGGCTGGACTCGTTCGCCGCCGGATGGTGGTCAGCGCGGTGGCGTTCGCCGGGTTGGGATTGGCGGCGCTGATGACGGTGCTGGCCGCCAGCCGCCCGGATGGACGGCTGCACGTCTGGTTCCTGGACGTGTCCCACGATGCCAACGCAGTGCTGATTCAAACTCCGGGCGGGGCGCACATCCTGGTCGATGGCGGGCGCTACCCCTCGCGGCTGCTGACGGCGCTGGGGGATCGGCTGCCGTTCGATGACCGGACGCTGGAGATGGTGATCGTGACGCATCCCGACCCGAACGACACCGAGGCGCTTACGGCGGTGCTGGAACGCTATTCGGCTGACGTGGTGCTGATGACCGCGCAGCCGGGCGAACGCGAGGAATGGGCGAGCATCGAGACGGCGCTGGCGGAATTTCCTGTAGTCAGGGTATCCGAGGGGTACAGCGCCGATCTGGACGACGGCACGCGGATCGAGGTGCTGCATCCGCAGACGCCGTTCCAGCCCGGCGGCAGGATCAAATCCCAGGTGATGGTCCTGCGGGTCACGTTCGGCGAGGTTTCGTTCCTGCTGACGTCTGACCTCAACCGCGACGGCCAGATGGCGCTACTGAACGCCGGGATTCAACCCCTCGCGTCCGTGCTGCAAGTGCCCTCGCATGGCGCGGCTGATTCACTGGCGGCAGAGTTCGTCGATGCCGCCCAGCCGCAGATCGCCATCATCGAGAGCGACCCGGCGGGTTTTGCCGGGAAGCCTGATGCGGAGACCATCCGCCTGCTGCGCGATACCCCACTCTACCGCACCGATCTCTCCGGCACGCTGCATGTGTGGACGGACGGCCGCGACGTGACCGTCGTGCCCGAACGCGGGTAGCTTCAGCCTCCGCGCTGGGAGACGAGCCAGAAGAAGAAGAAATACACGCCGCCCAGGATACCGGCGAGGATGACCAGTCCGAGTGACTTCTTGGCTTTGGTGATGCCCGCGGTGAGGAGCGGCAGGACGAATATGCCCGCGTTCACTGCCAGCGAACCGAAGGCCAGCGGATTGAAGATGTTCAGCTTGGCTACCACGGCCAGCGCCGCCGCGCCGCCCAGCATCAGGGTGGGCACAAGCTGCTTATCCGACTGCATGAACATGCCGATGACGTTCAGAAGAAAGATGGCGTAGAGCAGAATATCGTAGAGCAGTTCGGTTCCGCCGCGCGGTCCCAGCCGCGCCAGAATATCCTGAATTGTTAACCCATCCAAAGTCTTTCCTCCTCTGCCTGATGCGGATCGCTGCGCGATGCCGACCTCACGAAGCTACCCTCAATACTATGCCAGTCTGGGATGCTTTACAACTCCCCTGACGCCTGGCGGATCAAGCTGTCCAGATCGCGGCGCAACTGGTCGAGTGTGGTATAGTGGAGGCCGATGATGCCTACTGCCTGCGCTCCGGCCACGTTGCGCGGCAAGTCGTCGATGAAGATGGCCTGCGCGGGAGTTATCCCCAGGCGGTCGAGGACGGTCTGATAGGCGCGGGCGTCCGGTTTCATCACGCCGATGAAGGCCGAGATGACCAGCGGATCGAACAGATCGGCGATCTGAAGCATCTGGAGCTTTTCGAGCAGCGCCGGGCTGTCATTGCTGAGCAGGGCAGTCCGATGCCCGGCGGCCCGAAGCTGACGGATGAAGGCGACAAGGGCCTCATCAAGCTGGTCGCCGCTGAAGAAATCGACGGCAAGCTGACGGGTCTGCTCGGCGGTGAGGCCGAGCTGCTGGCCGACATCCGACCAGTAAGCTTCCGGGGATATGGTTCCGGTCTGGGCCAGGCGCCAGCTTTCGCCCCCATGCACCACGCGCTCGACGCTGCCCAGGGGCAGTCCAAGCTGCTCATCCCAGCGGTGGCGCGGGGTATAATCGAGAGTACGCATCAACACGCCGCCAAAATCGAAAATGAGGGCTGGCTTCATCGAACCTTGACCTTTGTGGGACTGAACGCTGCGCTATGGTGCATTTCTTCCGCCGCTGGTGGACTCGTCAGGATGTGGCAACCCGTGAACTCCCCGGCTATCTGCGCCTGGCCGTGGTCAACTTCCGCCATGAGGGCGTCCGGCAGGCGGCGGCGCTGGCCTATTATGCAATCTTTTCGGTGTTTCCGCTGACTCTGCTGCTGACGATTGTCATCACCCGGCTGCTCGGCCCGGTGGCTGCACAGGAGCAGATTGCCAGTGCCGTCGGATTGTTCCTCCCGCCGGAGACCTCCTCGCTGCTGATCGAGAATGTTACCCAGGCGGTGCGCCAGAGTGACTCGTTCACGCTGATCGCGGTCGCCGGGCTGATCTGGTCGGCGTTGGGCTTGTTCTCCAACATCACCCATTCGCTGGATGCTATCTTCCGGGTTCCGGCGCGGCGGAGCCTGTGGCGGCAGCGGTTGACCGCCTTCATCATGGCGCTCATCCTGGTGGTGCTGGTGACGGCTTCGTTCCTGACCTCGGCGGTGCTGCGGCTGATTTCGGCCTCGCTGTTGGGGCAGCCGAGCGCCTGGCTGAATGTGGGCACGTTCTTCCTGCCGCTGGGTTTGGATATGGTCATCTTCGCCCTGTTGTTCCGCTATGTGCCGGCGCGCCCGGTCGTCTGGGACGCGGTCTGGCCGGCGGCGATCTTCGGGGCGATTGGCTGGGAACTCGCCAAGAGCGGCTTCGTCTGGTACACCTCGAATGTGGCGAACTACCAGTTCATCTACGGCGGTCTGGCGACAGCCATCGTGCTGCTGCTCTGGGCGTATCTGATCGCGGCTATCTTCCTGCTCAGCGCTGAAATCTGTGCCCGGCTCAATGAATGGTTCTGGGCGCAGCATCAGCGGGAACGGGAGCGCGAAGCCGAAGACGCACCCTATCTGATCGAGCGCCCATGAAGGTTATGAGTGTCCGGCACAGCACGCAGAATCTCCTCTTGAGAAATCCATTTTCGCGCCCTACCGCGTAGAAAATTCACTGCTTCTGGTGTACACTGATGCGCGTCGTTCACTGGGCTATGGGACGTGTGACTGAACTTGACTGAATTCCCGGACTTGAATGGACAGGATGTCGAAGTCGAGGTAATCGAACACCCCGATGCCGCCACCGAACGCAGCGTGGCCCGGCGCGTCGCCCTCCAGATACTTTACGAGGTCGATGCCGCCCATCACAAGATGGGTGACGTGATTGCCTCGCGCTTGCAGGAACAGCCTGTCGCCCGCAAAGTCGAGAAATATGTCCGGCGTCTGGTACAGGGCGTGGTCGAAAACCTGGGCCGCCTGGACAGGCATATCGAGAAATTCGCCGTCGAATTCCCACTCGCCCAGGTGGCGATCATCGACCGCAATATCCTGCGGATGGCCGTCTACGAGGTGGCCG
The DNA here is from genome assembly GCA_016788965.1 of Anaerolineae bacterium. GTDB lineage: Bacteria > Chloroflexota > Anaerolineae > Aggregatilineales > Phototrophicaceae > CFX2. The sequence continues at coordinate 4,280 of JAEUQZ010000333.1, forward strand.
CGCCATCTCCGCCGCCGATCAGCGTGGTCATCGCTGAAGCCATCGAACTGGCGAACCTGTTCGGCGCGGAAGGTTCGACCCGCTTTGTGAACGGCGTGCTGGGCGCGATGGTTTCTGGCGGTGATGACGACCTCCGGCAGCTTTTGCAGCCGAAAGACGGAGAGTGAAGCGTGGCTTTACCTAAACTGCGACTGCCTCGGCGCTCACGCCCGGCGCTGCCTCCGCCAGAACCGGTCGAAGCCAGCCCGGAGGGCGAGGGCGCACGGATGGGCTTCTTCGATCATCTCGAAGAACTCCGTAACCGACTGTTCATAGCGGTCGTGGCGCTGGTCATCGGCACATCGGTCGGGGTCGCCATAGCCACTCCCGTCCTCGAATTCCTGATCGCCCCATATGGCAACCGCCTGCAAACCCTCGGCCCGACCGAGGGCGTCGTCGCCTATTTCCGGGTGGCGCTGATGGTCGGCGGGGCGCTGGCGATCCCGATGATCACCTACCAACTGCTGGCCTTCATCCTGCCCGCACTGACCCGCAGAGAAACGCGCATCCTGCTGGCCTCGATCTTCCCGGTGACGCTGCTGTTCATCATCGGGGTGGGCTTTGCCTGGTTCATTCTGGTTCCGCCAGCCTTCAATTTCCTCCAGGGTTTCCAGACCGATGTCTTCAACCCGGAGTGGACAGCCTCGGAGTATCTCGGCTTTGTGACGGCGCTGCTGTTCTGGATGGGTGTGGCTTTCGAGACGCCGCTGGTTTTCTTCGTGCTGTCGATCCTGGGGACGGTGACGGCGCGTACCCTGATCCGCAACTGGCGTATCGCCGTGGTCGCCTCGGCAATGGCTGCTGCCGTCATCACGCCGACGGTCGATCCGGTCAATATGGCGTTGGTGATGGGGCCGCTGCTGGCACTTTACCTCCTCAGCATCGTGTTAGTCTATTTCGGCGCTCGCTACAACCGCGCAGAAGCCTGATCCGCGCCGATCTGCCGTGCAAGCCACATCTACCCGAACGCCGCGCCCTCGCAGTCGATCTTACTGGCTGCGGCTGTTGGCTTTCGCTGGGGTAACGCTTGTCGTGGGGCTGGTCGGGATTCCGTATCTGCTCGGCGTCTTCAGCTTCTACATCCTGACGCATCCGGCCTGCGGCATGGGCGGCGACCCCGGCTACTTCAACCCGGCGTTCGAGTCGGTGCGCTTTACCTCGGATGATGGCGTCGAGCAGAGCGGCTATTTCATCCCTGGGATGAATGGCGCGACCATCCTTCAGGTTCCGGCCTATGGCGGCGGACGCGGCGCGGAACTGCACTATTCCGAAGTCTTCAACCAGTTGGGCTATTCGGTGTTGACCCTCAGTTCGCGGGTGTGCGTTGGGCGCTCGTATATGTCGTTGGGCTACCAGGAGGTCGCTGATGTGGTGGCGGCCTACGCCTACCTTCAGACCCGCTCCGATGTCGATCCTGACCGGGTGGGATTGTGGGGCTTCTCTTCGGCGGGCGCGACGGCGATGATGGCGCTGCCCCGGCTGCCACGGGTGCGCTCGGTGGCGGCGGCGGGCGGTTATCATGACTTCGCCGAG
>JAEUQZ010000334.1 GCA_016788965.1 Anaerolineae bacterium
CATGTCCGTGTGCCCACCCAGCTCATCGGCGGTTGGTACGACTTCTTCCTGCGCGGGCTGTTGTACGACTACCATTCCCTCCGTGCTGCCGGCCAGCAGCCATACCTGACCATCGGTCCCTGGACACATTTCAGTTCAATCCTCACCCTCAGCGATCTCCGCGAAGGTTTGATCTGGATGGATGCCCACCTCAAAGCGGATCGGAGCCAGTTGCGTTCCAAACCTGTGCGAATCTACGTCATGGGCGCGGCGGAGTGGCGCGATCTCGACTCCTGGCCCCCGCCTTCTCAGACGGTGAAGTGGTATCTCCATGATCGGGGGACACTGAGCGGACATCCACCCGACGAGACCGAATCCGTCGATGCCTTCCTTTACGATCCCGCTTATCCGACTCCTGCGCTAGGCGGCCCACAGTTCAGCATCGGGGCAGGGCGTCGTCAGAATCGCCGCCTGGAGGATCGCCCCGATGTATTGACCTTCACTTCTGAGAGGCTGACCAACGACCTCGAAGTCATCGGCCCCGTTAGCCTCGACCTCTATGTCAAGCCCAGTCTGGAGAACGCCGATCTCTTTGGTCGCCTCTGTGATGTCTATCCCGACGGCCGCTCCTACAACATCTGTGATGGCTTGATCCACCTGACGCCAGATTGCGCGGCATCACGTCAGGCTGCCGCCGATGGGAGCTTCAAAATCACTATTGACCTCTGGGCCACCGCCTACCGCTTCCGGCGAGGCCACCGTCTGCGCCTGTTGATTGCTGGGGGAGCGCACCCGCGCTGGAACCGGAATGCAGGTGTCGCTGATGGTCTGTATGCGACTGAACTGCTGTCCTGCACCCACCTGATCTGGCACGACGCTTGCCATCCCTCTGCGCTCATGCTGCCCGTTACATCCGGCTAATCATCGATGGAAAGCTGTGACCGCGAAATCACATACAGGTGGTCGGGGTGATCGTACCCCTCCAGCAGGACATCCTTCTCATAGCGCATCCCGGCTTTTTCCGCCACGCGGATCGATGCCCCGTTCTGCGGGTCGATCAGCGCCACCAGCCGCGTGATGCCTAACTTGCTGAAAGCGTAGTCCCGCACTCCACAGACGGCTTCCGTCGCGTAACCCAACCCCCAATACGTCCGCGCCAGCCGGTAGCCTACCTCGATTTCCGGCTGCCCACCCAGATCATCGAAGTGGAACAGCCCGCAGTAACCGATGAATGCGCCCTGGCTTTTCTCGACCACCGCCCACAGCCCATATCCCCGCGTCGGATAAACCTCCTCGATCAGCACGCGAATCCACGCGCTCACCCAATCAGCCATCTGCACGCCAGGGCCAAACCGCATCACATCAGGATCGCCAAACACGCCGCTCATCGCCACCGCGTCGGTCTTCTCGAACTGCCGCAGGATGAGACGCTCCGTTTCGAGGATGACCATGAGCGTTAGGGTGCTTGATGGGCAAGGAGTCTGTCTGAATAAGCGTAGCGGCTCGCGTGCGCTAGAGGGCTTCTGGCGCAGGCTCGCCCGCATAGGCCAGGACGATCTGTGACCGGAGAATGCCTGCTTCAAGGAGCGCATCGACAAGCGGCTTGTCATTCTGATCTCGCTCAATGACAACGAAGTTCCCAATCAGGCGAACGACCAGGCTGATTCCTGTGATGTGCTTTCCCTGTACCTGTGCAAAATCAGTAACAGTTAAGACAGTGCCGTCCGCGTTCTGTGTCAGGTAGCTTATGCCATTCAACCCTTCGCCAGCATATCCAGACACAACCTGATAGGTTATTTCTTTCAGGGTATCCATCTCTGCACAACCTCTTGCACTGGATCGAACACCAACAAGAGAATACCAAACTCGGCTACTGCCTGTTGACCGAGCGATGTGTTGATGACTCCATCATACGCGGCACTCGTTATCGCCAAATAGAGTGGGCTATCGGAGTTCGTATTTCGTAGCCCCATTCGGTAGACCAGATACTTGCCAATGGCGCAGGCCAGCGCTTCGACAGGCGATGAGACCTTCTCCAATTCCTTGACTTCGATCAGCACAATCCTTTCCTGATCGGGATGTTCGGCCTGAATATCGATCCAGAGATTCTTGTCTTCAAATGTGACCCGAACTTGCTCGCGCGTGATTTGCCAGCCATTCTTGCGGAGCGCCCGTTTGACCGTGTCATGGTAACGATCTTTGGCAGGCATACGGCGACCAAATCCTGTTATCAGCCGTTACCAAAATCACCCCTGATCTAGCCGGAAACCGTGACCCCGCACTGTCACCACGTACTGCCAGTCAGGATCAAGCTCCGCCAGCCGGTCTCGCAGCCGCCGCACCAGCGCGTCGATGGCCTGTTCGCTCACCCCTTCGCCCAGCGCCTCCGGCCACACCGTCTCGATCACATGGTCGCGCGTGCAGATTCGCCCAGTGTTGACGTAGAGCAGTTCCAGCAGACGGTACTGCGGCAGGCTCAGTGGCGGATTCAGTTCGCTTCCCCGCACGAAGACGCGCCGCGACTCCGGGTCGATCCGCAGCCGGCCATGCAGCACGGCGGGTGCTTCCTGCGCCAGCGGGCTGGTCGCCCCCGACCCGATGAATCGCACCCGCACCACCAGCGCCAGATGAATCTCGTCGCCGTCGTGGAGTTCCCGTGTTCCCTTCAGTTGCAGCCCGTTTACCCAGGTTCCGTTCTTGCTGTCCAGGTCTTGAACGTAATAGATGTCTCCCTGACGAAACAGCCGGATATGATGCCGCGAGACCTGCCGTTCGGGGATCGGCAGATCGCACTCCTCGTCTCGCCCGACGATCACTTCATCCTGCATCATCGGCCATTGTTCAGCCGGTTGTGTATCGGTCTCGATGACGAGGATCGGCCTTTCATCTGGTCTGGTCATGAAGACGATCTCCCAATGTCATTGGATAGAACTCATCGCTATTCATATTAACATAGTTCTTTAACTCGTGCCGATGGGGATCGGGATCGACTCCGACTCGATCACCCCCACCCAGAGGCCCTGATCGCCGAAGATGATCTGCTGTGCAGTATTGGTAAGGGATGTCGAACCCGCTGACGTGCTGCGATAGTATGCTTTGACGATATTCTGCCCCAGGCTCAGCCCCAGTTGCGGAATCTGCTCGTAGCTCCATTCTTCGTGATGCACACAGCTTTGCCGAGGTCCCAGCAGTCGGATGTCCTCTTCGGGGATCGCGCCGCCACCTCCGGCTCCTCTTGGCTGCGGATTGGGACTGTTGAATACCATGCCCAACCCGCTGCTTGCACCGTCATCGCCTATCCGCACCTGATCGGGGTTGTAGTAAATCGCAATTGTTCCAATCGACTCGTTGCTGATAACAATCGTCACCTTGAGTGTTTGCCCTGTCTGTTGGGGCAGGGCAGTAGTGCGAACCCGGATGTTCAGCGGGTTTTCCGCCGCCCGACCAATCAGCGATTGGTGTTCGGCTCGGTCGTCTCCGGTTCGCAGCCATTGGCACAGAATGCTTTCGTCCGCCCCCGGTATCAGACTGGGCAGCAGGTTCGGAATCATCCCCGGCCCCGCGAAGATTGCCAGCAGGACGAGGAGAAAGATTCCTACCAGGGTGTTGGGGTTGCGGGAGCCGCGCAGTAGCCGCATATCGTCAGTGCTGCCCCTCTAGCCATCGCTCGACGAGTGTCACGATTTGGCTTGATTCGATACTGCTGCTATTGTGCCACAAGATTCCCGGATCGTGCCCCCGGAACCAGGTGTACTGCCGCCGGATGAAGTCATGCGTCGCGTTCTTGGTACTTGCGATGGCCTTTTCGAGTTCAATGCCGTCGAGCAGATGCTCGCATATCTGCTGGTAGCCGATCCCGCTCATGGACGGCAGTTTCCGGTCATAACCACGCTTCAGCAGACCGCGCACTTCCTCCACCAACCCCGAATGAATCATCTCATCGACCCGCTGATCGGCCCGTTCGTAGAGCGCGGCTCGATCCAGAGTCAATCCGAGGTGCAGCACCCGGTAGGGTGGGGGACTCTTTTGCTGTAACTGGCTCATCGGCTGCCCAGCGCTCATACACACTTCCAATGCGCGGATCACCCGTCGCACATTGCGGTGATCGATCCGCGCTGCGGCCACCGGATCGACCAGGGCTAACCGCTCATGGAGAGCCATGCTTCCCCGCTCTTGCGCGAATACTTCCAGTTCAGATCGCAGCGCCCCATTCGGCGGAATCTCCGGCACAGTCCAGCCTTCCAGGATCGCCGTGATGTATTGCCCCGTCCCGCCCACCAGCAGTGGCAGTCTGCCTTCACCATGCAATTGCCGGATGACCTCCACCGCCATCTTCTGGTACTGCGCCAGCGAGAGATTGACATCGGGATCGATCAGGTCGATCAGGTGGTGTCTGACCCTCCCTTGCTGTTCGCGGGTGGGTTTGGCCGTACCAATATCCATGTGCCGATAGATTTGGCGGCTGTCCGCGCCGATAAGCTCCCCGCCGCAGGCCTCGGCAATTCGCATAGCCAGTGCTGTTTTTCCCACCGCCGTCGGCCCAAGCAGGACAACCAGCGGCAGACTACCAGCCAAGCGCGTCCTCACTGTGTTCAAGATTCGCACTACCATCACGATGCCGCCCAATAGCGACCACATCGATTCGCCATGCACACTGGTCACACCCATGTGCCGACAGATAATCCTGCGCCAACACGATCAACTTGGCACGTTTCCGCCCAGTGATGCTCTCAAACGCCCGCTCGACCCCACCCCCACGACGTGTACGAACTTCGACAAACACGATGACACCGACTTTCTCCGCCACTATGTCGATTTCGCCGTGTTCGCAGCGCCAATTGACATCACGGATACAATAGCCATGCTGTTCCAGATATGTCCGCGCCAACGCCTCACCGTCCCGCCCGGTCTGTTTTCGGGTATCGGAATTCGTGTTCATCGAATGACAACCCAGCGCATCTCTGCCAAAACCATCCCCCATAATGCTCTTGTTTTCGGTATAGAATCCCCAACCTTGAGAGAAAGAGTATTCAAGCATCCAAGAGACACCAAATGGTTTTCCAAAATGTCACCCTTTCCCGCCTATTTTGTGCTATCGTGGAGATACGCGGGGATTCTCCGCAGGGGCATAGTAAGTCTTACCCTGGCCGCACGCTACACCTTTACAACTTATCGACTGCGATAATCACATTGCGTCGTTGTTGCAGGAATCACGTAGTTGCAACTGCAACATTCTCAACATTTGCAGCGTTTCGCACTTTGGGGCAGGTTTCTCCTGGCACAAAACGAGCCTTTGCCATTGCCGCCATTTGTGCCAATTCTCAAGATTCTCATCCCCAAATGATTCTCATTCTTATCTTTTCTCTCATAGCTCTGGATTTTTCTATTAACTATAAATTATGAACCAGTGAAGCCCGCCATATCGAACCCTGACGCCATTGCCGCCAACTCCGCCACAAACCAGCAACCGTCAGAGTGCAGCACTCTGCACCCTGACGACCATCACTCCGCTCAGATTCGTTGGGGAGGAAATGTTTCTCGGTAGTGCTGCATCGCGCTGACGATTGCCTTCCGGGCTTCGCTTGCTCCCACCCAGCCCATGCTTTCGACCTGGGTTCCCTGCAGGTGCTTGTAGGTGATGAAGAAATGCTCCACCGCTTTTGGGAAATGCTTGGGCAGGTCTTCCATGTCCATATAGTCGGCGTAGTGGGGATCGGTTGCGGGCACGGCCAGCACTTTGTCGTCGTGTTCCCCTTTGTCCACCAGCTTGAGCATGCCCACCGGACGCGCTTCAATGACGCACCCTGGGAAGGTCGGCTCTTCCATCATCACCAGGATGTCCAGTG
>JAEUQZ010000335.1 GCA_016788965.1 Anaerolineae bacterium
CGCTGCTCGGCGCGGTAGATGAAGGGCAGTTCCCGGTAGACCACCCGCGCCGATCCCAGCCAGGCGTAGGCGTCGCTGCGAAGAGTCTGGCCGAGGAGCTTGCGGGCTTCCTGGAGGGTGTAATGGCGCTGGCCGTCATCGACGACGCCCTGTTCCCAGGCATACTTGGAGAGGATGTCGTCGAGGCGCTGGCCTTCCGGCAGATTGGGGCGGCCCAGGACTTTGTGGACGATCTCGCCGATGATGCGGCCAGAGACGCGGTTCGGGTCGCGCTGGGTGACGGTTTCGACGTGATCGGGGGCGTCGTGGAGCAGGCTGCGGCGCAGCCGCCGGGCATGGGCGTCGCTCTGGGCTGCGCCGCCGAGATCGGCGATCTGGGTGGCGCTCAGATGGTGGGCGAGGCGGCCGCGTTCGATGGGGACAGTCGCAAGCAGCGGCGGGGCGTAGGTCGCCTCCGAGAGCGGTTCGCCACGCTGCACCGCCGGGTGATCCCAGAGGGTTTCGGCATCCGGCGCGGTCTGCGGATCGGGCGCGGCGATCACGACGCGGACGGGCAGCGATCCCCAGGGGAAGCCGTCAAGCTCCTGGTCGCCCGTTTCGAGGGTTTCAGGCTGGATGTCGAGCGCCTGGATGATCTGCTCGATCCAGGTTGGATCGGCGCGGCGGTTGGGTTTGGGGATAGCAGCGGCGCTGATGAGCAGGTAGTCCTGGGCGCGGGTGGCGGCGACATAGAGCAGGCGTTTGCGTTCGGCCTGCTCACGGAGCTGCGCCAGCCGGACGCTGCGCCCGTAGGCGTAGCCGGCTTCGGCCTGTCCGGAGTCGGGCATCAGGACTTTGCAGACCAGTCCGTAGGCGGGATCGCAGAAGGCGGGTGGGGTGAAGCCGCCGCCGCGCCGCCAATCGGTATTCGCCAGCGCGACCAGCGGGAATTCCAGCCCTTTGCTGGCGTGGACGGTCATCAGGGTGATGGCCAACTGGATTTCGGTCAGGGCTTCGCCTTCGCGGACTTCGCGGCTGCTCAGGTCGAGCAGGGCGCGGGTGAACGCGCCGAGCATGACCTCGCCGCTGGCTTCGGCCTGCTGGAGCAGCTTCTCGACGTTGCCGCGCCGCCGCGCTCCATCCGGCAGGCCGGTCAGCACGGCCAGGATGCCGGTCTGCCGGAAGATTTCGCGCAGCAGGTCGGCGATGGTGACGCGGCCGGCCAGTCCGCGCAGATGGCGCAGGCATTCCCGCGCGAAGCTTGTCCGGGTGGCATCGACTTCGGAGAGGGTAGGCGCGACCTGATCCAGCGCCATCCAGAGCGACAGCCGCTCGCCGGACTCGTCCCGTTCCAGGCGGAGCGCCAGCAGGGCATCATCGCTCAGGCCGAAGAGCGGCGAACGCAGCGCCGAGGCCAGCGCCAGATCGTCAGCGGGGTTATGCAGCGCCGACAGCAGATTGAGCAGGTCCCAGACTTCCTGGCGGCTGTAGTAGCCGCGTCCGGCGATGGTCACGAAGGGGAGACTGGCGGCTTTGAAAGCGTCTTCGTAGAGCGTGATCGCGGCCGTCGATTGGAACAGCACGGCGATATCGCCCCAGCCGATGGGGCGGGTCTGCCCGCTGCGGCGGTCATAGACCGGACGCTGCTCGACCTCGACGATTTCGCGGAGGCGCTGGGCTAAGGCGGCGGCTTCACTGCGGCGGCGGGTTTCGGCATTGGCCTTCGGCTCTTCGTTTGACTCGCTGATGAGCAGCAGTTCCATCGGTGGAATCGGCGCGGGCGCGTCCTGGCGGCTGGCCCGCATTGGCTGGCCGTGTTCGACTTCATAGGCCGCCACCGGGCTGGCTGGATCACGCACGAGGATGCGTTCAAACAGGTGGTTGAAGCGCTCGGCCAGGGCTTGATGCGACCGGAAGGAATCCGACAGCGCCACTGACTGGCCGCCGTGATCGAGGATGCGGTCGCGCACCTGCTCGAAGACGCGCACATCCGCGCCGCGAAACTGGTAGATCGACTGCTTGGGATCGCCAACGACGAACAGACTGCCGCCCTGTTCCAGGCGGATCAGGCCGTCGATGATGGCCCACTGGGCGGCGTTGGTATCCTGAAATTCATCGACCAGGATGTGCCGGAAAGCCGCGCCCTGATAGCGTGCCCGCGCGGAAGGATGGATTTCGAGCAGTTGGCGGGTCAGGCGTTCCAGGTCGTTGAAGTCCAGCACGCCTTCAATCTGCTTAGCGGCGACATAGGCGGTCTGTGCCTGCTGCGTCAAGGCTCCCCAGAGCGGAATACGCTCGGCAGTGCGGCGGTCGATCTCGCTGGGTGGGTCGCCGATGAGTTCGACGGCGGCTTTCGCCAGATCACGAAGCTGCTGGACGGTCTGCTTCATGGCGGCGCGTTTGGTCGCGCCGACCATCCGAAGGCGGCTGATCTCGGCCAGCGCCGCCAAACGAGCGCCCAGATCCGCCGCGCCGTCGAGGATGCCCGTCCACTCCTGGCAGTTCAGCCAATGCTCGCTCAGTTTATCCGCGCCGGGCATTTCGTCCGGCGGTGGCTGCCAGTCGACGGCGGCGCGGTACAGCGGGTTATCGCGCAGGCGATCCAGGGTGCGGGCGGCTTCCTGCTCCCAATCGGTCTGCCAGTGGGCGAACAAGTCCGGGGGCAAGTCCGGGATGTCGGCCAGGCTGAGTTCCAGCAGCGCCGAACGCACCTGCTGGGGCGAGAATTCGGCCAGCAGGTCGAGGGTGGGGTCGCTGCTCTCGCTGAGCTGTCCCAGCGTCAGATCGACGGCATCTTCCAGCCAGAGCCGCGCCTGCACTTCATCCAGTACCTCGAAACCGGGGTCGATGCCGATGGCGGCGGCGTTGGCGCGGAGGATCGAGGCGCACAACCCGTGGATGGTATCGATGCGGGCGCTGTCCATCGCCCGGAGCCGCTCCGCCCACAAGTCGCGGGCCGCAGCATCCCCAGCCGATTGGTAACGCTCCTCCAATGCCAACCGGACGCGGTCGCGCATTTCCTGGGCAGCTTTGCGGGTGAAGGTGATGGCGACCAGGGCGTTCAGCGGCCATTCGGGGTGGGCGTCCAGCAAGGCCAGGTAGCGTTCCACCAGCACGAAGGTCTTGCCGGAACCGGCTCCGGCGGTGACGATCAGGTTGTGCTGGTAATCGTGGATAGCCTGATGTTGGGCGGGGGTAAGCTGCATCGTCGGTTGTTCCCTCACCAGCCCCGCCGGACGCGGATGCGGCACAACTGGCTGTAGTCGCAGATGTGGCTGCACGCGCCATCGACGCGCTTGCCGGGTTCCGCCGGGAAGATGCCCGCCCGTCCCTGCCGGATATGCTCGCTCAGATGCGCCAGTCCCTCGTTCACGGCGGACTGTCCTTCTTCGCTCTGGAGATCGAGTTTGCCGCTGGCGGTCTGGCTGCCGAGATGCCAGAACAACCCGCCCGCGACCTGTTTGGGCGCGTTCGGATCGGGGTCTGCGGCCAGGATACGCTCCCCGACCAGCACATACAGGAGCATCTGGAAATTGCGGCCTTCACGCATCTCGTCGGTCGGGATGGTCGTGCTGCCGGTCTTGTAGTCGATGACCACGACCGCATCGCCAACGCGATCCATGCGGTCGATGTATCCCTGGACGCGCAGCCCGCCGATGGGTTCGGGCAGGGTAATCTCCAGCGGCGCGGTTGGATCAAGGCCGAAAGGCTGTTCCAGGCGGTAGGGTTGGCGCGGCAGTCCACCGCTGAGCGCCTTCACCGGGCTGTCGTCGCTGAAATCCTGCTGGATCACGGCTTCGAGTTTCCGCAGGATGGCCTGCTGTTCCTGCGGCCAGAGCGTCGAGGCGCGGAAGCCGTACTGCCGGGGCGCGTCGGCCAACTGCTCGGCGGCGATCTCGCGCAGGATCATCAGCGCGGTTTCGGCATAGTCCGGCGTCAACGGGATGTTCTCGGCCGCCAGACGGCGGTAAGTTGCCTCCAGGATGGCGTGGTTGAGCGTCCCGCGCTGGAGGACATCCAGCCCTTCTTCGGGTTCCAGCAGCGGCTCCAGTTTGAGGAGGCGTTTGGCGAAGAAGCGGAAGCCGCACATCCCGTAATCGTTCATCTGGCTGGCGCTCCAGACCTGCCGCGGGCCAAGCTGTTCCGCCACCCAATCCAGCAGGCGCGGATCGCTCAGGCAGCCGTTGGACGAATCGCGCGGGCGTCCGCTGACGCGGCGATATTCCATGCGGCGCATGGCGCGGATATGCGCCCAGGGCTGGGGATGCGCCGCGGCCAGCCAGTTGTAAACTGCGACAGAGGCCTGGGGCAGTTCGGCCCGGTTGAGCGACTCGGCGGTCGCCAGCAGGACTTCTTCCAGCGCGGCGGCGTCCTCGGCTTCAGGAACGGCCCCCAGCGCGATGCGGCTGCGTTCGATGAGGGTGGGACTGTCGGCAAAGGTCTGCCGCACCATGCGCCACAGATAGCTTTCCGGCCAGAGCGTCCCGTTCTGCACCGTCGGGCGCGAAAGCGTGAGCGATTCCCTCGCCAGCCCGATCAACTCGTAGAACAGCCCTTCATCGGCGGCGCGTTCGGCCTGGGTTTGCAGGTGAATGCCGCGCTGTCGAAGCTGCTCGCGTTCGGTATCCAGGTAGAGGACATTTTCAGGGACGGGCGCGGGGAAGATGCCTTCAGATAGACCGGGGATGAAAACGTGGGCGTGCGGCAGCCCACGGGCATCGGCGACGGTCGTAATCAGCACGCGACCGAAGCGGCCGGGGTGGTTGTCGATGGCGGTCGCGCCCAGGACGATCCTGAGATCATAGATGAATTCGGCAGCCGTCAGGTGATCGTCACCGGCCAGGTTCAGGGCGCGGAACAGGCGTTGGGAAGCCAGCAGTCCGGCCAGCACGCGCTTGAGAGCGTGCATGGCGCTCAGATCGCGGCTGACGAATTCGGCGGGCGCATCGTCGGCGCGGATGGCTTCCAGCAGGCGCAGCGAGAGTCCATTTGCTGCTGGCTCAGCTTCTTCGTCGGGGTCGGTCTGCGGATCGTTCCCGATAAGGCGCTCCATCCAACCGACGAACTCGGCAGCCGAGCCGCTCTCTGGCGGGGTGACGGCCTCGAAGAAGCGCCTCAAGGAACGTTCCAGCGCGACCGCCTGGGCTGCGTCGAGCATCTGTGACGGTTCACCGTCTTCGGTCTGTTGGGGCTGGGCCGCCCGCCGGATCGCCTCGATCCACTGGCCGCGTCCGCCGATCACCTGCTGCGCCCGGCTGATCCGTTCCAGCAGATCGATGCTTTCGCCTGGCAGACCCTCGGCGCGGACATAGGGGGAGCGCAGCGCGTTGATGACCTCGCGCTGGCGGAAGTCTGTCACCGCCAGTTCGGTCAGGCGCAGCAGAGTCTGGATGACCGGGACGGCGCTGATGGCCCCGCCATAATGGAAGGCGGCCGGGACGCCATAACGCCGGGCGGCCTGCGCCAGCGGGCCGCTGTAGCGTTCCCAATCGCGGACGGCGATGAGGATGTCTTCCGGCAGGCTGCCGGACGTGACCAGCAGCCGTTTGACCTGCCGCATCAGCGCCGCCGACTCCTGCGCCGGATCAGGCGCTTCGATCAGGCCGATGGAACCCTCCGACGACGGGATGGCGTTATTGGGCGTGAAGCAGGTTTCGACCAGATGGCGCAGCGCCGGATTGTGGATGCCATCGGCGGCGGCCAGCGGTTCGACCGTCAGCGCCGTGCCGATCTGCTGATGCGCCGCCTGAAGCTGGTCGAGCGCCTCCTGGAAGCGCCGCCCGATGGTGTTCTCGCGCCCCGGCACGGTCGGCAGGCCGATCAGAGTACGGTGG
>JAEUQZ010000336.1 GCA_016788965.1 Anaerolineae bacterium
GGAGATGTAGCCCGTCCAGGTATCGATGTTGACCTGCTGTACGAAAGCCCGTTCTGGCCCCGGCGGGCGCTGGCTGTCCAGGAACAATTCCGTCCGCAGCCCGGTGCAGCCCGGCGGCGGCAGCGTCCCTGTCAGGATGCAGATCTGCTGCTGGATCAAGCCTGGCGGATTGGCGAAGGCCGAAGGCGATCCCAGGTTTTGCAGCGCAGCGATCATCACCCGGTTCCAGAGCTGCGCGGCGCTGCCATAGCCGCCGTCGCGCACCGCCGTTGCCTGGTCGTCTGGCCGTCCCAGCCAGACCCCGACCACCACACTGTTGGTGTAGCCCATCGTCCACAGATCGCGTGCCCCATCGGTCACGCCCGTCTTGGCCGCCACCACGCCGCTGGTCGGCAAACCCTGGATAATCATCGGGCCGTTGCGCCCGAACATGTCCGCGCGGGCGACATCATCGCTCAGGATGTTGGACATCAGGAACGCGACTTGCGGCTCCACCCCTTTGGTCGGCGTGGCCGCCTTCTGTGGCAGATTGGCTGGCAGCGGGATCGGGTTGTTGTCCGCGTCGGTGATGCTCTCCACGCCGTAGAGCGGCATCCGGTTGCCGCTGTTGGCGAGCGTACCGTAAGCCTGCATCATCCCGTAGAGCGTCACCTCGGTCTGGCCCAGACCCGTTCCCAGCGAGAACTGCGCCCCCTCCGGGAAAGTCAGGCCGAGCCGCCCCGTCAAATCGCGGAACTTGGCCTCGCCGATGAACTGGTAAGCCTTCATCGCCGCGATGTTGTAGCTGTTCTGCAGCGCGTAGCGCATTGCCACCGGCCCATGCGACCGCCCGTCGAAGTTGGCCGGAGTCAGCGTCCCCCCGAACGTCGTCGGCACATCCCAGAGGATCGTCGCCGGCGTGTACCAACTGTCCGCCCGCCCATCGCCGTTGCTGTCGATGCCTTCCAGCGCCGCCGCATACGTCAGCGGGTAAATCGCCGAACCGGGCTGCTGCCGCGTCAGCGCCGCATTGATTGACCCGTTGATGTTGGTGTCGTTGAAGTTCGGGCTGCCGACCATCGCCCGGATCGCGCCCGTGCGCGGATCCACCACCATGATCGCGCCCGTGTTCACCCCGGTGTTGACCAGCGCCGCGATCTGCTGGTCAAGCGCCTGGTCGGCCGCGTCTTGCAGCGCCGGGTTCAGCGTGGTGCGGATCACGAAGCCGCGCCGGTACATCTCGCCGGGGCCGTAAACCGCCTCCACCTGCTGTGTCACAAAGTCCACGAAGTGCGGGTAGCGGAAGCGCACATCGCGCGGGCGGTACTCGGTCGTGACCACCTGAGCTTTCTGCACTGCCGCCTGCCGTATCACGCCACTGTCCACACAAAACGGCCGGTTCAGATACGGCGCGTGCTGGAACTGCAAGCAGCCCACTCCCGTCATCTGCTGGATGACATAATCCATCCGCTGGAAGACCAACTGCCGCCGGTTCTCGTAAGTCACCTGGTCGTCCGCGCTGCTCCGCACCGGATCGTACTGCGCCGGGTTTTCGATCATCCCGGCCAGCAGCGCCGCCTCCGGCAGCGTCAGATCGACCGCCGCGTGCCCGAAGTAAAACTGTGACGCCGCCTCCACCCCGTAGGAACTGTTCCCAAAGAAAATCTCGTTCAGATACAACTGGATGATGAAGCTCTTGTCGTACTGCTGCGCGATCTGCGAGGCGATCACCAACTGCTGCCAGCGAAGTTCGGGTGTATTCGCCGCCCGTTGAAGCACCAACTGCTCGGCGATCTTCTGGGTGATGCTGCTCGTCGAAGACGTGAACTGCCCGGAGAGCGTGTTCTGCACGAACGAGTTGAGGATGTCGCCCCAATCCCACCCTGCATCCTGGTAGAAGGTCGGATCGTCCAGCGAGATGATCGCATGAACCATGAACGGCGATACCTTGTCCAGTGCCACCGTGGTGCGAGCGCCGCCCTGCTGGCTGTTGATCTCCGCGATCAACTGCCCGTTCATGTCCAGGATTCGCGCCGTCTGGAACTGTGGCTGGTAATTCGCCAGCGCCGCGACCTGCGGCTGCCAGGTCGAAGCCATGCTGTTGTATTGCAGCAGGATGAACCCCACCCCGCAGGCGACCAGCAGAATCACCGCTCCCACCGCCACCGCGCCCAATGTCAGCAGCGTGCGGAACGTCCGATCCTGCTCCTCCTGCGCGATGGCCTCCGCCGTCGGCGACCGCAGATTCGCGTCATACTGCGGGAAGGCCTCCGCCTGCATCGGCGCGGCCACTCCCGCGCCCAACGGCGCATTCGGGTCGTACATCCCCGGATCGATGCGCTGCGTCACCACCGTCGCCTCGGAGACCGCGCCCATATTCTGGAGCGTCGGCGCTGCCCCCGGCGACATCTGCCCGAAGATCGCCCCCGCCGGGCTGACCATCGTCCGGTCTGGGTCGGTGATCGGCACATTCTCACGGGGCAGTCCCAACTCCTCGGTGATGCCGAAGCCGCCCGTCTGGAACGCAGCCGTTGCCTGTGTCGGCTCCGTCTGCCCGGTGACAGGCTGCGCCGCTGTCGGGAAATACGGCAGCGATCCGCCTGCCAATACCTGGCTCGGATCGAGGTTGGTGGTCGCCGTCGGAACCGGAGCGCGTCCCGCCGCGGGCTGAGCCATACCCAATCCCGCCGGGCTGTAGGGCGGCGTCGCCTGTACCCACTGGTTGCCTTCATAGCGGTACCAGGTGTCCGACTGCACCCCCATCATCCACCAGACGTTCTGGTCGTCCAGGATCATCAGCTTCTTCAACTGATCCTGAAGCTGCTCTTCGCTGATCTGCCCAGCCTGACGACTGGCCCGCAGCGCCCGCACCTGGATTTCCGTGTCGGCGAACTGCTGGGCTAACTGTTGCTGCCGTGGGGTCAACTGCGGTGTCGCAGCCGCCGGAGCCGCCGCCCCGGCCATCCCCGCGCTGATCTGTGCCAACTGCTGCCGCGCATATTCGCCCGGATCGGCCACCGCCTGAGTCGGCCCCGTCCCACCCGCAATCGAGGCCGGCGTCGCGCCTGTGCCCCCCGCGTTGAGCAGTTCCAACTGCTTTCGGGCATATTCCTCTGCCGAAGGCTGCCCACCGGTCTGCGACAGCTTCTCTTCCGGCGAGGTTTTCTGCTCCGCCCCCGCTTCGGCAGGCGCGGTTTCTTTCGGCACAATCGACGACTTCGGCATCTGCTCCACCAGACTGGAGAGTGCCATCAGCTCGCTCATGCTGAAGGTTCCCTCTTCTGGTTCTTCCTCCGCCGATTTCGCCGCGTCCTGCAATTCCAGCGTCAGCAGGCTCTCGCTGTCCGCCCCTTCATCCGTTGGCAGCGCCTCATCTGCTTCGGGAGTCGTCGTCCCCTCCGCCGTGAAGTTCAGCAGAAAATCCTCCGGCCGCGACTCGATGATCGCCTGGCGCTCCGGCTTGATGGCCGTCTCGCTCTCTTCATCGAACACCGTATCTTCCGGCCGCGGCAGATGCCAGGCCCCCTTCTGCTCCGGCTCCACTTGCAGATTCGTCGGCAGCGCCGGAACGGTCTTCCAGCCGGATTCAGCCTGCGGTTTGGCAGGCGTCTCTTCGACAGTCGGGGCCACCGTGCTGGTCGATGGCCTGCGCCACCCGCCGGTGTAATTGGGGCTGTCGGGTACGGTCTCTTGATCGGGCCTGTCCGCCATGTGCGCCCACCCTCTGGATTGCAGGTTAATAATCCGTTTGTTTCGACAGATTTCTATTATACACGGAGTCGTCATCCAGACGAACGACGCCGCGTCCCTGCACATCACCGACTTTAGGCGAACTCTACCTGCACCACTGAAGAGGAGAAGGATTGAGGATGGGGGTGGTGTTGTGATACCACCGATTCACTGAATTTCGTTTCTGAATTCAGTCATTCCAGATCGCAGGCGCGGTCAAGAACGAGCCGAACGAGTCACACGGCTCGTTTCTTTTTCGGCACTCTGTTGGGCCGAGACTGAGAGTCTTTCAACGGCACTGGCGCGGCTTTCTTGGGGGCGGCTTCGACGAGCCACGAGGGATGGTTGGGGACAAAGGGCTTTCGAGCTTTCGATGGTTTTGTCGATTTTGCCCACTTCTGGCGCTGTTTTTCATCCGCAACTGCCACGCGCGCCCGCAGCCTTTCCATGAAGGTCGCTGCGCGTGAATCGTCATCAGCAGGCAGATCACCAGATTCTTGGCTGAAGGGGCGGATTTCAATAGCCATCGGCGAGACTCCTTGAGTCAATGACTCTCTATCTGGGTGCTATCATCCGGTCGGGTTCCAATCACCGTGGAAACGGGGTCAACAACCGGATCGACCTGGTGCTTCCCCAGGCTTGAACTGGATACTCTTGATTGCCGCCGATGCTGCTGACGATTTTCCGCCCGCGGTTGAGCGGACGATCAAGCTCGGTCTCGATCTTCGCCACGTCATCATCGGCCAGTGGGTTGAAAACCAATATCCTGGTTGGCATCTGGCCTCCATTCACCACACAAGGTCTGAATTCCCAAACGAAAGAAACTGACCAGCAGCTGTTGTAAACCTCGCCGCGATTAGTCCTTATTGCCGAAATTGGAATACATCCGGCCATCTCGACCGCGATTCTTATCCCCTTCAACGGCGACTTCGACTGGGACTTCGCTGGAGAGTAGAGGAGCTTCCTTGCGCCGAAGGCTGCCAATCCAGCGGTGACCGGTGCTGAGCGAGGCATAGAACAGCGCCGCAGAGATCGCCACAACGCTCAGAATGAATGTAGACCGGGCATCGCTGTCGTTGAGCGGCTGTACGAAGGCCTCGAAGCGGGCATCGCTGTTGGAAACGAACTTCACATTCGAGCCGCGCGTGACGATAAAATCGCTCTTGCCGGGCGGTAATGCATACTCAAACAACTGTGTCGATGTACTTCCACTGCCCTGCCGTGTCGATGAACCTGCGATCCCCTCGGTGCTGCTCATCACAGCGAATACCCGCGATCCCGCGCCGATCAACTGCACTGGGACCGGACTATCGGACAGGTTGTTGAGCGTCACCGTGCCAGTTCCCACCCCAAAGGTGAGATTCGCGCCGCTTAGGGACTGAGGCAGCAGCGAACTCACTGACCACACCACGACACCAATAACAATAACAAGTGCCGCGAAGACTTTCCAGTTCATCTTCATCAGGTTGTACTCCATACAAAGACAGCTTGATTTCTATCGGGAACAAGAATGGTGAAAATCCGTCACGACGTGCGCGATGCCTGAACACCGTGCGCGCCTGGGACTTAAGAAGCCATGACCAAAGACGCCCCCTGCAGGGCACAAACAGCTCTGTCCCACGGAATTATTCAAGATGTCTTAGGATTTTGTTTGGTGAGCTGGATGGAGCCTAAATCCGTGCCAAGACAAAGGCACAGATCTAACAGACATCATCAAACCAGTTTAGGAGACGAACGGGACTGTGTTGGTCAGATGCATGAATTGCATGAACCAATGAGGTAAACACACTCCGCTTACATAATAACAGAATTACACTTAGATGTAAAGGGATCAGGCGCTTGCGCCTGCCCGCCCACGCGCAGGTTATCTCGCCCCAGCTTTGAAATGCCTCCGCCGCATCCGCCCATTTCCCCATCCTCCCTTCCCATGTTACTATTCCCCCAGTCCATCCCGCCCGTGGAGACGCCCGATGCCCGCCGACTCGCCCGACCTCCTGCACGATGTCTTCATCAGCTACGCCCGCAAGGACGCTAACCTCGGCGCAGCGCCGCTGGATGCCGCCCTCAAATCCGCCCATACCGTCTGGCGCGACATCCGC
>JAEUQZ010000337.1 GCA_016788965.1 Anaerolineae bacterium
TCTTTCTCCTCAATTCTCAAGACCTCACGGAACCGCGATGGTTCCGGCCATAGACGCGCTGAATACAACCCAGCGGCGCAACCCTGCGCCCTGGAGCGGGTATACCCATGCGATGCGTGGAGAGGATGACAGAGCCGTACCCGCGAAATCAAACGCTTCAGGATCGCCCCGAAGAGCTTGCGTCCACGAGAAAACTCGGCAGTGATGCGGCGAAAAAGGGGAAGAATGACTGCCGCTGCAACGGTGACAGCGGTTACAAACTAAATTCTAACCGTAATTATACGCTTCAAATGGATAAAAGGGAATAGTGTTTTGTACAAATTGCCCATTCCGACCGCCGCATGAGAAACCGCTAACGACTGCTAGACAGGCTGTCTGGTTTTGCCGATAATTGTCCCGTTGTCCACTCATCGTCGAGGCGCACTTTGGGACTGCTGCTGGTCATCATGGGCGGAGTCTTCGCCGCCCTGTTCATCCTGATCGGACTCGTCAAAGCCTTTGCCGCGCAGTCGCGCATCACCTTCTGGGATACCCTGCTGGCGTTCCTCGCCGCGCTGGTGACGCTCACCGGTCTGGTCGAATCCGCCATGACTGCCCAGCCCGAACCCCTCCCGCAGCAAATCGCCCTGGGCATCGCCGCTGGGTTGGTCGTCGTCGGCTTGCTGGTCATGCTCCTGGAACTGCGCCGCGAGCAGCGCCTCAAAGGATCGCGGGGAGTCTTCGCCATTGGGATCGGCCTGCTGTTGGCCGCCTCTGCCGCCCTGATCGTCCCGCGTATGTCGGAGCGCATCCTGCTGCCCGTGCTGGCGACCGCCACCCCGATCCGTGTCGCCGCCCTGGAGCCGAGTCCGACCGCTCCCGGCCCCTCGGCCACGCCGACTCGTACCCCATCGCCCACAGTGAGCGCGACTCCGACCCTGACGCGCACACCGCGTCCGACGGCCACCGCCAGCCCGACGCGCTTCGTCTTCCTCACCCGCACCCCGGAACCCACCCCCACGCTGCCCAATCCCTGTCTGGCGCGTACCGTCTACAATGTCAACCTCCGCGCCGAGCCGTCGCTCGATGCCGCCGTGGTGATGACCATCCCCTTCGACATTACCGTCACGCTCTTCGGTCGCACCGAGGATTCGCTGTGGTGGTTCGGAGAATATGACGATCAGGCCGGATGGCTCAAAGGCGAGTTCCTCGACCTCAGCGCCTCCTGCGCCGCCCTCCCGCCCCGCTGAGGGATATCCCTCCTTTGTCTCAGCAAACTCCTCGAAAAGAGTGACATTATGTTCACCCTTTCATCCAAAAATGCGCGTATAATGATGGATTAGAACACAAGTTCTGATCGAATCTGTCCGATGGATGAAAGGATCACGCGCATGACTTCCTTGATCTCCCGTCTGAGCGACCAGTTCGCCCGCGCCCGGCAGCGGCTCCGTCCCGCGCCGCACCTGGAACGGCTGGCCGTTCACAACACGGCCCGCTGGGGCGGTGGAGCCGATAGCGCTTCTCAGGCGCAGCTTTACCGCCAGTCGCCCTGGGTCTATATCGCCGTCAACCGCATCGCTGAAGCTGGGGCGCTCGTCCCGCTGCGGATTCGTCCGCGCTTCCCACAGCCCAACCCGGAACGGGCCGCTGCCGCGCCCCATCCGCTGGAAATGCTGCTGGACGCGCCCAACCCATTCATCAGCCGCTTTGAACTGCTGGAGCAGACCATCGGGATGCTGGAACTGACCGGCAACGCCTACTGGTTCCTGGCCGGCGAAGGCGGCGTCCCCACCGAAATCTGGCCGCTGCGCCCGGATCGCGTCCGCATCGTACCTGACCCAGCCGAACTCATCAAAGGCTACCTCTACGAAATCGACGGCCAGCGCATCCCGCTCTCGACGCTGGAAGTGGTTCACTTCAAACGCTGGCATCCCTCGGATGATCTCTACGGCCTCTCGGCGCTGGAAGCCGCCCGGCTGGCCGTGACCAGCGACCGGGCGATGTCCGAATGGAACCGCAACACCTTCGGCCAGGACAACGGCGTCCCAGCCGGGATCGTGGCCGTCAAGGACTACGTCTCCGATACCGACTTCGAGCGCATCAAGGCCGAATGGCGGCAGAGTTATGGCGGCCCACAGCGGCGGACGGCCTTCCTGCGCGGCGGCACGGTCGAATGGCACAACATCGGCCTCAGCCACGCAGAACTCGATTTCTTGCAGGGGCGGCAGGCCCACCGCGACGAAATCCTGAACATCTTCGGCATCCCGGTCGGGCTGCTGAGCGAAAACGCCACCGAAGCCAACGCCACCGTCGCCGAGCGCCTGTTCATCGAGCGGACGCTCTGGCCGAAGCTGGTGCGGATCGCCCAGAAGATCAGCCAGGATGTGCTGCCCTTCTGGCCGGGCGCTTATGAAGCCGAGTTCGAGGACATCCGCCCGACCGACGCGCAAATCCGGCTGGATGAAATCCGCGCGGCCTATCCGGTGTTGAGCGTCAACGAAATCCGCGAACGCTACTACCGCCTGCCCGCGACACTCTGGGGACAGTTTCCGGTGGGGGCGCGTAAGCAGCTTGTGCCGCTGGAAGCCGAAGGATCAGTTGGATCGGATGTAGGAGAGGCCGCCGCAACCGCCGCGCCGGAAGCGGCCAAGTCACAGCCGGAAACGGCGCTGCGAGAACTGCGCCGCTGGGAACGTTTCGCGCTGCGCCGTCAGGGGCGGATCGGGCGGCGTCCGTTCCATATCCGGGCTGTGCCGGATGAGGTCGCTTTTGAGCTGTCGGCGGAACTGCTGGCCGCGGATGGCGAGGCGGAGATCAAAGCCGCTTTCGCCTCGGCCTATGCCCGCCTCACCGGAGTGCCCGAACCGGAGTTCGTCCTGGTGAAGTAACGCATCGCTCGGAGCCGCCGTTGGATGCAGCCCTGGCTGCCTGTGCATCCTTGCTGACCGGAACGATGGACGGGCCGAAAAGCCCGTCCACCAACTAGCGGTGCATGAAGCGGTAGCCAACGCCGCGCAGCGTGATGATGTATTCGGGATGGTCGGGGTCGGTTTCGAGCTTCTGTCGCAGGTAATGGATGTACAGCTTGAGGCTGTCGATGGCGTCGCCGTACTCCTCGCCCCAGGCTTCCGTCACCAGTTCTGTGCGGGTGACGACCTTGCCCGCATTGCGAACCAGCACCCCCAGCAGGCTGAATTCCTTCGGCGTCAGGTGCTTGAGTTCGTTCCGCACCCAGACCTCACGGTTCATGAAGTTGACGCGGAAATCACCGCCGTTGAAGACCAGTTCTTCGCTGATGTTCGGGCGGGGGGCGCGGCGCAGATGGGCGCGGATGCGGGCGATGAGTTCGTCGTTTTCATACGGCTTGACGATGTAATCATCCGCACCGAGTTCTAACCCGCGCACAACGTCTTTGACTTCGCCGCGGGCGGACAGGAAGATCACCGGCACATCGGACATTTCCCGCAGACGGCGGCACACATCCCAGCCATCCATGTCCGGCATACGGATGTCCAGCAGCACCAGATCGGGCTGGTGGCGGTAGGCTTTCCGCAGTCCTTCCTCGGCATTATAGGCTTTGATGACATCATACCCCCGCCGTTCCAGCAGGATGCTGATGAGCTGTACGGTCATCTCCTCATCATCGACGACCAGAATTTTCTCGCCCATGCGGTTACGCCCCCACACTGGTCTCGGTCGCGCAAATTCTAACCGAGATGTTACAAATCCCTAACCTACTGTATCATAGGCACAAATCTGGCGCAAGTCAGCATTGAACCCTGGGTGCATTTCAAGTTATTGCGTTCTTGCCTGCATGTTCAACAATTGAACTCAAGCTTTGAGTAAGGCACGCACGAAAGTGAAATGCACCCTTGAACCCTACCTGTCGTTTGCTCGACGTTCGACATGCGTTGACGACGCGCGAAGTCGATTGCCCGTATAATCGACTCAGAAGTATTCAAGCAGGTAGTGAGTCCTCATGTCCAACCCACGTTTGCCCAACCTGCCGCGCATCCCCACCCCGCAGGAACTGGCCGCCCAGGAACTACGCCGCCAGCAGGCGCGGCTGCCCAACTATTCAGCCGCCGTGCCGCGCGTCCCGTCGGCGGATCAGATCGCCCGGCAGGAACTCCGGCGGCGGGGACTCATCATGCCCAACCAACTGCCCTCCGCCCAGCAGATCGCCGAGCGGGCGCTTCAGCAGCAGGGCGCAGCCGCGCCGCGCCGGATGCCGACCGCGCAGGAATTGGCCGCTCAGGAGATGCACCGCCAGGGTATCCCGGTGGGGGCCGGGCCGGTTCCGCTGCCGCCCAGCCCGGTGCGCTTCCCCGATGGCCGTCCGCAGCCCGTCCCGGAGATGGCGCGGATCGCGCGGGCGGATCAGCCCTCGAACACCAACTGGGTGCTGTGGGGCGTGGTCGGTTTCCTGGCCGTGACGCTGATGGCTTGTGGGCTGCTGGGGTTGGGGACGGCGCTGGTGTATGCCGGGGGCATCCTGCCGGGCGTCCGCGCCGCGGGCGTGGCGCTGGGCGGATCGTCACAGGCGGAAGCCGCCCGTGAACTGCGCGACGCCTGGGGGACGATCACTGTGCGGGATGGAGCGCGGGTCTGGCGGGTCGATCCGGCCACGCTGGGGATCACGCTGGATGCGGACTCGACCGCGCGGGCGGCCTATGCCCAGGGGCGGACGGCATTGGAGACGGCTCTGCCCGGCATCTTCGGGCGGGTGGATGTGCCGCCGACGGTGACGGTCGATCCGGCAGCCCTGAGCGCGGGGCTGGATGCCTCGGTCACGCTGTTCGACCTGCCGGCCGTGAACGCGGGCGTGACGCTCATCGACGGGCAGGTACAGGCCACTCCGCCGCAGAACGGACGGGCGCTGCAAACGGGCGCGACCGTCGCCCGCGTGATGGCCGATCCGGGCGCGGCGCTGGTGAACGGCACGCTCGATCTGGTCATGGCCGAGGTGCAGCCGACCGTGCTGGACGCGACGCCGCTGGTCGAGGCTGGGCGGGCGCTGCTGGCCGCGCCGCTGACCTTCCGCGTCTTCGACCCGGTGACGGGCAACAGCGTCGATTGGAGTGTCCCGCCGGCCCAGTGGTCGCCGTGGCTGACGACCGCGCCGAATCCGAGCAACCCCGCCGGGGTAGGCTTCACGCTGCTGTATACCCCCGTCGCGGGGTATCTGAGCAGCCAGGCCGCAGCCGCGCTGGATGCCAGCCGCTCGCTTGATCTGGGCGAAGCGGTAGCCGCCGCGCAGACGGCGGTCGGATCACTGCAAAACACGGTCACGGTGCGGGTGCATCACAATGCCCGGCAGCATGTCGTCCAGCCGGGTCAAACGCTCATCAGCATCGGTTGGGATTACGGCATCCCCTACCTGTATATCGCCGGGGCCAATGGCGGCCTGACCAGCGTCTCCGCCGGGCAGACCATCACCATCCCGCCTGCCGATACCTTCCTGAAGCTGCCAGTCGTGCCCAACAAGCGCATCGTAGTCAGCATCAGCCAACAGCGCGCCTGGGTCTACGAGAACGGGGCGCTGAAGTGGGAGTGGCTGGTCAGCACGGGCATCCCCGACAGCCCCACCTGGCCGGGCATCTATCAGGTGCTGTACCACGAGCCGAACGCCTACGCGGGCAACTGGAACCTCTGGATGCCCTACTTCCTGGGCGTGGTGAATGGGTCAACGGCGACCGCCGAGCGGCGCCTTCGACAGGCGCGCAGAGCCTTGGAGATCGACGCTGCTCGTGAAGAGGCCCGCGTCGCAAAGGACAGCTTGCTAAAGCAGAGGTCTCGGGTGCTG
>JAEUQZ010000338.1 GCA_016788965.1 Anaerolineae bacterium
GATCAGTCCAGCGCATAAGGATGTGTCGTTCTACCGATCCCCGATGTTCCAGGCGGCGAGGTCTGCCAGGAAGCGGTGCGCGGTCAGGTCGAGATGCAGTGGGGTCAGGCTGGCATAGCCGTTGTGGACAGCCCACAGATCAGTTCCCTCTTCATCGGTCAACCCGCCCGGTTCCGGCCCGACGATGCGGCAGACATCGCCTTCGCGTTCCAGTTCATCGACGTAGACGCGGATGCCCTGGCGGGTCAGGCGCAGCCCTTTGACCGGGCCGCCGTTGGGGACATTCAGGTTGAGGACGGTCAGCGGCGGCAGTCCCTTCTCCAGCACCTTCGCCACGACCTGGACGGCGATCTGCGCGGCGACATGGTACTGCTCAGGCGAATCGGCGTGGCGATCCACCAGCGAGACGGCGACGGCCGGGACGCCCTGAATGACCGATTCGAGCGCGGCGGTGACGGTCCCGCTGTAGGTGATGTCCTGCCCCATGTTCGCGCCCCGGTTGATGCCGGAGACGACCACGCGCGGCGGCCACTCAGCCACACCCAGGGCCGCCAGGGCGATGCCATCGGCGGGCGAGCCATGCACGGCGACAGCCGTCGTGCCGTCGGCCATGACCACCTGCTCGATGGGGATGTCCTGGAAGAGGGTCTTCTTGTGGCCGCTGGCGCTCTGGTTGCGGGCCGGGGCGACCACCCGGACTTCACCGAGGGCACGCATGGCCTGGGACAGCGCAAGGATGCCCGGCGCGTGGACGCCGTCGTCGTTGGTGATGAGGATGTAAGACATGGGGTATATTCCCTTTCTGGATGCCCGCTCATCATAGTGCTGGCCTCCCGGAGGGGCAAGCCTCAAGTCGGCTGGGGTATCGCTTAAACGGAGATTCACCCGGACATCACGGTTTGTGGATACAATGGTCTGGGATCGTCACCCTTGCCCGGCCAAAAAAGCGTACAATGGGGCGGCATATTCATCTGTGCAACTTCACGATAGGCGGCGGCTGGCCGCGTTGTAGGATTGGGGATCGATGAGGCGCGTGGTCGAAGGAGATGGTGCATGCCTGACGACGCACAATTCTTCTATGCCGAAGGGCTGAACATTTACCAAAATGCCCGCTTCCAGGCATTCCTGAACGACGTGGTGGGTCTGCTGCGCGGACAGTCTGCCGAACTCCTGAGCTTCGATGACATCAAGGCGCGGCTGCGGCTGCGCGAGGAGAGCTACAAGGGTTTGCAGAATGTGCCCGTGGAGCAGATCGTGGGCAGCGTGGGACGCTACCGGGATTTCACCAGCAATTTTCTGCCGCGCCGCAGCACGTCGCGCGAACGCTGGAGCCGGGTGTATGCCCAGGTGAACAGCATGGAGGGCGTCCCCCCGATTGAACTCTACAAAGTGGGCGATGCCTATTTCGTGCGCGACGGCAACCACCGCGTTTCGGTCGCGCGGCAGATCAACGCCAAGACCATCGAAGCGCATGTCACCGAACTACCCACCTCGATCAAGCTGGAACCGGGGATGTCGCTGGAAGACCTCGACCGGGTATCGGCTTACGCGGCCTTCCTGGAAGAGAGCGGGTTGGACAACACCCGGCCGCATCACCAATCGCTGGAACTGACCGAACCGACCCGCTACAGCGAACTGCTGGGGCACATCTACCTGCATAAGAGTTTGCTGGAACACCAGAAAGGCCGCGCTTACACCGTCGAGGAGGCGGCCGTGGATTGGTACGACAACGTGTATCGTCCGGCGGTGACGCTCATCCGCAAGTACGGCATCCTCGAACTCATGGAGAACCGCAGCGAAACCGACCTGTACCTGTGGATGATCGACCACCTGCGGGACATGCGCGAAGAACTCGGCGAGGAGGCGCGGTCGCGCACCTTCAGCGACGCGCTCGTAGACTTCCTGAGCGAGCGGCGTATCCCGATTCCGAAAGACCTGCTGCTGGAAGAAGACGACTCCGTCATGCTGACGCGCACCCAGGTCATGCGGGCCGTGGAAGCGGCCCAGGCCCGCGAACTCCAGAAACGCGCTGAAGATAACACCGGGGAATAAGTCCCGTGACTGCCGAGACCGCTGTCCTCAGCCGCCACCGCCTGCCGCGGCCCTACCGGATCGGGCTGGCAGTCGCGTGGAGCCTGCCGGCGGGTTTGCTGATGGGGGCGCTGCTGGCCGGGCAGGGGGTGAACGCGGCGCTGCTAGATGCGCGGCTGCTGGTTCCGCTGGGGGTGATGCTGCTGCCGGCCGTCTACATCTGGCAGGAGGGGGTGGATGTGCTGGCGGACGGGCTGGTCATCCGGGTGCATTGGCCGCGCCGCCGGGATTACGCGGAACTGGCGCGGTGGTCGCTGGACGCGGAGGCGCTGACCGTCTGGGATCGCGCTCAGGACAAAGCGCTGGAAGTCCACGCCGCGCACCTGACGGATTTAGCGGGGCTGGTGCGGGCGCTGGATGAGCATCTGGAAGAAGTTCATGGTGGATCGTTTGTTGTGGAGAGAAAAAGCCCGCAGCCATGAACGGATGGCCTATCGTCAAAACTGGACTTTGATGCCCTGTATGGCCTGGGTTGGCCGTTCAGGGTAAATCCCGAAGGCCGCGCGATTCAAACCAGCATTAACTATCCAGGTGAAACAATCCTTTATACAATAGAGGGCATGATTCATTTACGCCGCTCCTCCGTCCTGTTTCTGCTGGCTGCCCTGCTGATGGCGGCGGCCTGCCAGCCTGCCGCGCAGCAGGTGATCGTCGTCGAGGCGCTGCCGACGGTCGCGCCGCTGGCGCTCCCGCCGGAACTGGAAGGCGCGGCATCGGTGGCGATCAACTTCCTGGAAGACTGGCGCTTGGGCGACTACGCGGCCATGTACGAGCAGGTGGCCTTCGCCAGCCGCGAAGCCTATCCGGTCGATGTGTTCACGCGCTCCTACCAATCCGCCGCCGAGACGATGACACTGGAAAGCCTGAGCAGCACGGGCGTCACCCTTTACCGCGACCCGACGCGGACGGATGTGGCGGTCTTCAACTACAACGTGACCTTCACCACCCGTCTGATCGGTTCCTTCGAGGACAACGGCCGCGATATGCAGTTGATCTACGATCCGGTCCTGGAAGACTGGCGCGTAGCCTGGACGCCGGCGGACATCTTTGCTGAACTGCGGGCGGGCGGGCAGCTCCGCCTGGATATGAGCATCCCCAGCCGCGCCAACATCTATGACCGCCGCGACCGCGTGCTGGCCGACCAGAGCGGGCGCATGGTGATCGTCCGCGCCATCAAGCAGGCCATCCCGGATTGGGCCGCCTGCCAGAGTGTGCTGGCTTATACCACCGGGCGCGATCCGGCTGACCTCCAGGCGCTCTACGACCGTTCGTCGGCGGACTGGATGGTCGAGTGGGGCACGATTGAACCGGCCGTGTACCAGGCCAATCAAGCGCAGCTTCAGGCGACCTGCGCCGCCGAGTTCGGCAGCCGCCCGGTGCGGCAGTATCCCAACGGGACGATCATGCCCAACATCGTCGGCGTGGTGGGCTACCCCAACGCCGAGGAAATCCCCGACCTGCAATCGCTCGGCTTCAACGGGGATACCATCCTGGGGCAGAGCGGCATCGAGGCCAGTTGGGATGACCGGCTGCGCGGCAGTCCCGGCGGACGTTTGCTGATCGTCAGCACGGGCGGGGGCGTCCTGCGGGAGATCGCCCGCACGCCGTCGCGCCCGCCGGAGAGCGTCTGGCTGACGGTGGATATGGATTTGCAGGCGGGCGTCGAGCGCATCCTGGCCGAGTATTACACCCGGATGGAACTCGGCAAGAATTCCAACGGGGCGGCGGCCGTGGTGCTGGATGTGAACACGGGCGCGATCCTGGCGCTGGTGAGCTACCCAACCTACGACATCAATGCCTTCGCGCCGTTTTCGACGCTGGGTCGGGCGCGTTCGCAGCAGTTGGTCACCGAACTGCAAAATGATCCGCGCCGCCCGCTGCTGAACCGGGCGACGCAGGGTGTGTATCCGCTCGGCTCGGTCATGAAGACGGCCTCGACCATCGCGGTGGCCGACAGCGGCGTCTACACGCTTGACCAACGCTATTCATGTTCGGGCATCTGGACGCGGGACATCACCCGGTACGACTGGCTGGCGGGCGGTCACGGGACGATCACGCTGCCGCAGGCGCTCACGCGAAGCTGCAACCCGTACTACTACGAAGTCGGCTACCAATTGAACCAGTTCGATCCCGACGCGCTGCCGAGTTATATCCGGCGGCTGGGCCTGGGCGTCCCGACCGGGCTGACCGACGTAGCCGAGTCGAGCGGCCTCGTGCCCGACCCGGAATGGAAGCGGGTCAACACCGGCATCGAGTGGACGTTCTCGGACGCGGTCAACCTGTCGATTGGGCAGGGCGAGGTGCAGGTGACGCCGCTGCAAGTGGCGCGGATGTTCGCGGCCATCGCCAACGGCGGCACGCTCTACCGGCCGCAGTTGGTGGAGAAGGTCGGCATCCTCGGCGAGACGGCCAGCTACACCTTCACGCCCGATCCGATGGCGACCATCAACATCCGCGCCGAGGTGCTGGATGTCGTCCGCGAGGGGATGTGCAACGTCACGACGACGCAGGCAGGCACGGCGGAATACCAGTTCCGCGACAATGCCGAATTGCAAACGCTGGGCGTGTGCGGCAAGACCGGAACGGCGCAGAACCGCCCCGGCGCGGTGACTCATGCCTGGTTCGCGGCCTACGCCCCGCGTGAGGAGCCGGAGATCGCCGTGGTGGTCATCGTCGAGAACGGCGGCGAAGGTTCCGGCACGGCCGCGCCCATCGTCCGCGACATCATGGATCTTTACTTCTTTGGGTCAGGACGTTAGGACTCGGCAAGGGCGCGCCCGTTGAATCCAGGGTGTGAATACCAGGAGCCAGATGCATGACGCTGCAAGATCGCCCGACCGAGATTCTTTCGCCTGCCCGCCCCTCGAATGTCATTCAGGGAGTTTACACGGTCGTCATCCGCGCCTTCGAGGATGAGCGCGGCCGTTTCATGGAGACGTTCCGGCGGGAATGGTTCCCGTGGATCAACTGGGATCGGCTGCAATGCAACCGCTCGGATAGCAAGGCGGGGGTGCTGCGCGGGCTGCATTTCCATTTCAACCAGGTCGATTACTGGTATGTGCCGCGCGGGCTGGTGCGGGTCGGCATGGTCGATCTGCGGCCATCGTCGCCGACCTTCATGGCGACCGCCACGATGGAAATCGGCGAGAAGCACAACCTGGGCGTGTTCATCCCGGTGGGCGTGGCGCACGGCTTCTATGCCGTCACCGACGCGACGCTGACCTATATGGTCAACAATTACTACGACGGGGCCGACGAGCGCGGTGTAGCCTGGAACGATCCTGAAATCGGCCTCGATTGGGGCGTGAGCAATCCGCTGCTGTCCCCGCGCGATCAGAAGAACCGCTTCTGGGGCGATATTCCCGCCGAGGAACGCCCGAAATAGCGGAGGGTGGAGAAGCCCGTCCCTACGAAGAATCGTCTGGGTAGGGACGCCATTCTTGGCGTCCGGGACTCCCCCCATCGCGCAGTGCCGCAAGTAGTCCACGGCGGACGGGCAGAAGCCCGTCCCTACGAAGAATCGTCTGGGTAGGGACGCCATTCTTGGCGTCCGGGATTCCCCCCCCATCGCGCAGCGCCGCAAATAGCCCATGGCGGACGGGCAGAAGCCCGTCCCTGAAGTTTGGCTGATTGTGCAAAAACCAGCGCCTTCTGGTAAACCATAGCGGTGACAAAGCCAAAATGGTGGAC
>JAEUQZ010000339.1 GCA_016788965.1 Anaerolineae bacterium
GAGCCTCCCGCCGATCCGCTCGATCCGTTCATCCCTTCCATGATCGCTGAGGCCAACTACCTGCTGGGTTCCATCCGCGATGTCGTCGATGAAGCTCCGCTGCATCAGCGCGTCATCGCCCTCGTTCAGATCATTGACCGCATCGAACGCCTGGATTACCGCGCCCAGGCGCGCGCTGCCCGGCTCAATATCCCTTCGGTAGATGAAGATGTGAATATCGTCTACGAATACGAAGTTGAGGGTCATGTCGAAAAAGAGGATGACCTCGACGAAGGCTTCCCCGAACCGGGGTACATCTCGGCCTGGCCTGCACAGGAGGATGAGAGGCAGAACTTGGACGGCCATCGCTACCGGGATGAGGAACCGCCGCTGGAACCGTATCCGCACGCCGAACCCGGCTTCTAACCAGACACGCTGATGACTACCCCTTGCGTATCCACCGGGACGATCCACGTCCGTGCATGGATGCCCACGTTCTCGAAGGCCAGTTCCATCGCCGCCGCGATCATCCGGTGGTTGGACTCGGCGAAGGCCACCATAGCCGGGCCGTCACCGCTCAGCGTGACGGCCGCCGCGCCTGCCCGCCGCGCCATCTCCACCACATGATCGTAACCCGCGATGTGCGGCTTGAGGTAAGGAATATGCAGCCGGTCATCCAGCAAACGCCCAATGAGTTCCAGGTCGCCCACCTGGAGCGCTTCCACCAGCAGCGGAACCCGGCTCAGGTTGAACAGCGCATCCTGGAGCGGGACTCGTTCCGGCTTCACCCGCGCGATCTCCCGCGCGTACCCCTTGACCTCCGGCAGCGCGATGATGACCGAAACGGGCGCGACGTTCAGCGCCCGGCTCACCAACCGGTCGTCTTGCAGGAAGCTGGCCGTCAGCCCGCCCATCATGCTCGTGACCGTCTGCGAAACCATTCGGCTTGTCCGCGAAGCCACCTCGATCACCTCGGCGCGGCGGTGAATGATGCCGAGCAGGTTGCCCGCCCCGATCACACCCGCCACCCAGAAAGCGGCTTCCGCTCCCAATCCGCAGTTCAGCGGAATCTGGTTGTTCACGCGGACGTGGATGCCCAACGCAGCCCGCTCTTCCTGCTGGAACACCCGCGCGGCCGCCAACATCACCGGATGCCGCAGCCCGGTAGGGTAGTGGCCCGCGCCTTCCCCTTCGGTTTCGACCACCAGTTGGTCATCGCTCCGCTGGCTGATTTCCACCGTGGTATGCAGCCCAACGGCCAGCCCCAGGCTGTTCAGTCCGGGGCCGAGATCGGTGATCGTCGCCGGGAGAGTGATCTTGACTCGGTACATGCTGGCTCCGCCTATCGGTGTACCGGGAGGACGAACGTGAATGTGCTGCCCACGCCCAGGTTGCTCGAAGCCCAGATGTCCCCCCCATGCCGGGTGATGATCGTTCGGGCAATCGTCAGCCCCAAACCCCCGCCGGGCATCTCCCGCACCCGGTCATCCCGTGAACGGTACAGCCGGTCGAAGACCAGCTCGATCTCCTCGTCGGAGATGCCGATCCCCCGATCCGCCACGCTGAAGTACACCTCGTGATCGTCCCCCCACGAATGCACGGCCACCGTTTGCTCGCTGGGCGAGTACAGCAGGGCATTGTGAACGAGGTGGTGGATCACAAGCTGAAGCCGCGAAGGATCGCCCATCACGGTCGGCAGCGGCTTCTGAACCGAAAGGGCAATCGTGATCTTCTTCTCCTGGGCCATATCCTCAAGCTGCCGCACCACCCGTTCAATCGCTCCATCCAGTTGTACCGGACGCCGAACCAGCGGCATCCCAGCTTCAATCCAGGCCAGATCCACCAGTGACCCGGCCACCTCGTACAGTTTCATCGCGGTCTGCCGAATCCGCGTGAGGAACTTCTCCTGCTGCGCGGTCAACGGGCCGGACTTCTCCACCAGATCAGCGAATCCCCCCACAGCCGCCAGCGGATTGCGGAGGTCGTGGGCCATCGCGGTAACGAGAGCCTCGCGCCGGGTATCCATTTCCTGCTGTTCCGTGATGTCCTGCAGAAGCACCATCCGCTGCCCATCGCCCAGCGTGGACGCGATCCCCAGCGCCAACCTGCGCTTGGGCAGACGCACTTCCAGCGTCTGGTCGCCGCTGCGTTCAAACAGGTTGATGAGAGCCGGATTCTGGGCAAACACCTCCACAGCCTGCTGCCCGGTTGCATCCTCGGCCAGCACCCCCAGCATCGCTGACGCCGCGGGATTGATCGCCGTGATGATCCGCTCGGCATCAGCGATCAGGATTCCATCGCTCGAACTGCGGAACACGAACTCGTAAGCCGGAATGCGGGTCATCTCAACCATGGGGATCGATGACCTCTTGCCATTCCTCACCGGACACACTGGTCTCGTAACCTGAAGGAAAGCTGATTCGTGTCCCTTCAGCCGAGCGGACGACCGTCACCCCATGATGCCGGATCGTGATCGGAACATCCCAACGAAAACGGCCGCCCACCCATACCTTGCCCGCCGAGATAACCCGCACCCCCAGCGTTCGCATCAGCAGGTGCAGGGGGATAATTCCGCTCAGATGCCCGGCCTCGCCCAACCCTTTAGGCTGATCGCTGTGATAGAACTCGGAGAAAGATTTCTGGTCCTTCAGGACCTGAACCTGAACCCGGATCAGCCTCCGTAGGACTTCGGTAGCGATCTCCACGTGCCCGGATTCGATCAGTCCCTCGCCGGTGAGGGTCAACCAGTACGGCCAGACCGCGCCGCTTCCGTTCGCATTGCTGGGGTCGAACAGGCTGTCCATCCCCGAATTCATCGCCACACCCGACTCGCGCCAGAAGTGCTGCGGATCGGTGAGCAGCTTGATGAGGCGCTCGGCATGTTCAGCCGGGCAGCCGGGTGTCCACAGCGGCACAAGCGCATTGATGTCCAACCGCGTCAGATCGACGCTGTGCGCGTCGATCCGGTACACGCGGCTCAATCCACTCGCCTGGATGCGATCCACCTGGGCATAGAGATTTCGCGTGGTATAGACCCCGCGCCCCCCGGCCCACGTGAACTGCTCTCCCGTGGCCGTTTCACTGATCTGCTGGCCGGCTGCATCGATCCCGTCGATCTGTAGAGTCATCCGTGGCAGGAGGTTCACCCCGCCCGAAATTCGGATGACGATCCGGTTTGGCTGTGGTAAAGAAGCCGAAGGGAACAATTCTTCGCCTGCCCGTGCATCTGTGATGATTGGGATGCTGCTCAATGTCTGGTGCGACTGGAAATCGCGGTACGCATATCGTCCCAACGCCTCGTTCCACAGCGATTCTAGCCCTTTCTCCAGATCAGAAATGCGACTGTTTAGCTCACCCTCTGCGGCAGTATCTCTGAGGAAATAGGCCATTTCGCGCAGCGAATACGCCTCGGACAGCAGATATGCGGCCAGATCAGGCGATTCCACACAGCGAATATCCGCGCCTCCCCCCCAGCCTTGCCAGCTCGCGAACGTCGGATTGTAGACGAAACCCGACTGCGCTTCCGACTGCCACTCCGCTAATCCATCCGCATCCCGATCCATGTCGGGCTTGAGCCACCGGTTGAAGAACAGCCGGAGTTTCGGGAAAGCCTCCCGGATGAACTCGCTGTCTTCGGTGTACTGGAATATCCCCCAACTCAACCGCGCCAGGAGGGGCGCAGCCAGTTCACCCTGTTTCTGCCCATTCAACCCCGGTCGGGCATCGATCCAGCCATCCGGCTGCTGAAGCGCCAAGTAGTTCTGAATCAGCCCCTGCGCCAGCTTAGGGCTGATGCTCGCCGCCGCGAGACCCGCCAGGTAGCTGTGCTGGACGCTCTGTCCCTTCCAGCCGCGATCAGCCGCATTGTTGAACCCATGCGCGGGCTGCCTTGTGGATACGAAAGATGCGTTTGGGAGGCTCGCTGTCGGCTTGAGAAACGACTGAACCAGTTCCTTCCAGGCGAAAGCGATGGTCGCGTCGGTTTCTTCATCCCCTGTCTCGATCTCTGGGATGGAGTCTGCGCCCGCCGCGATCTGCTTGAACGCTTCATCCCATTCCGCCATGAGCCACTTCTGCGCCAATGCCACCGAGTCCCCCGCATGAGGACGCGCCGCATGAACGAAACGCGCGATAGCTTTCTTGCGGCCTGGTATCGTGATTTCCGCCGAAAGCTTGTGATTCTCCAAACCCACGCCATCAGCGGCGGATTGTGAACCTTCCAGCAAGACAATCGGCTTGATGTCTCCGACTTTCCCCAGGGAAAGCGCGCTGCTTCCATCGGAAAGCCGGATCACCTCAGTACGCTGCTCTTTGCCCAAGCTGGCGACGAAACCGATCAGATCGATGCGGACCCTTGTGAGGTCAACGTGCGCGTTGGCGAAGGTGAATTTGGCTCCGACCGTGTGGCTTTCCATAGCCCAGTACTCCGCCTGGAGCGCCAGTTGCGAAGTCAATGCGGCCTGAATCCGAATGTAGCCAGGAGCAAACGCTGTTACATAAGGCGGCTTGGCATACGCTTGAGCTTGATAGATGGGCCGGCCATCGTGAAACCACATCGGCACGAGGCTCGCCAGACCGACCCGTCCCCCGTAGCGCGTTTGCAGTGCCAGACCTGGAGACTCACCCGTCTTCAGGACGACTTCCCAGATTTGGTCATCGAGGTAATCTGTCGAGGAATATCGAGCGTCGGCAGCCAAAGTCAGACACACAGGGCTTGCCGAATCAAGCTGCCAGCGGCGAAGCGTTTTCATGAAGGCTGCTCCCCAATGAGATCGGGACACCCCGCTCAGGATACGACGCCCAAGTAGGGTCAAGGGAAGTCTAGCCGGGAATGACCAATGCTGGCAAGTCTATTGCACTTTTAGCCAGGTTCCCGCATCTTCGTTGAAACGGAACTTTTCGCTGTAAAGGCTGAACAGGATGTGATACCCCGGCCCAGGAACCCATTTGCCTTCAGTATCGATCTGACCGCCCGGATAGTATTCGTAGTTGCTGACGTACCCGAATTCGGGGGTGAGACCGAAACCAAGTTTGCTCTGGAGATCAGCATTGCCGCGCCACAGCTTTCCGAAGCCGCGCAGCGGCTGATACTTGCCTTCTGGAGGCACGATGTTCGGATCGGACTCTGGTTCCCCATCCTTGAAGTTGTCGTCGTAGACCTGCCACTGACCGCTGCCTGATCCTTCATCGATCAGTACCCAGATTTGCTTACGCGGTTGTATCCAGAACATGCGCCCATGCTCGAAGACCTGCTCGGCGACCTGGATTTGCCCGAAGGTCGCAGTGGGGAACAGATT
The DNA here is from genome assembly GCA_016788965.1 of Anaerolineae bacterium. Taxonomy (GTDB): domain Bacteria; phylum Chloroflexota; class Anaerolineae; order Aggregatilineales; family Phototrophicaceae; genus CFX2. Next base: position 5,277 of record JAEUQZ010000339.1, read on the forward strand.
GACCGTCGGAGTAGGGACGGCCGCTGCTGTCGTAGGCAGCGGTGATGGAGTCTCGGCAGACTGCGCTGCGGTCGTAGGGACGATCTGTTCGGCGGCAGCCGTGGCTTCTGGCGTTGGCGTATAGACGACCACAATCACAGTGGGTGGAGGCCCTTGGCACGCACTAATCAGGAGCAGCATTCCGAACACAAACAATAGGACTAAACGCATCACATTGACTCCGCGGCCCATTCTGGGCAGGTGTTGTCTTGCGGCGTGATTGTAGCAGACGCCCCCCCTCATGCAAGGTCACGTCGGCCAATCGTATAGTTCGCGCGAGAACTGACGGCAGGTGCAATTCATTCTTGGGGCAAAATCAGATAGCATGATGATCTTTCATGAATGGACTCGGATATCGCCCGGTTTTTTGTCCCTTCAGTGGACATGGTTTTTCGGCAGCCGGACACTTTAGTGTCTGGCGGCGCAAACCGAAAACCCGCCCCAATTT
>JAEUQZ010000033.1 GCA_016788965.1 Anaerolineae bacterium
ATCCGGTCAACCTCGGCTCCGGCATGGAAATCCGCATCAAGGAGCTGACCGAACTGATCGCCGAGCTGGTCGGCTTCACGGGCGAGATCGTCTGGGACAGCACGAAGCCGGATGGTCAGCCGCGCCGCGCCCTGGATACCAGCCGCGCCGAGCAGGAGTTCGGTTTCAAGGCCAGCACCCAGTTCCGCGAAGGCTTGAGCCGCACGGTGTCCTGGTATCTGGATACCCTCGGCCAGCAGGCCTGAACGCGGGGAGAGATCCATGCTCAAGAGCGACCGCATCGTGCTGCGTGCCCACATCTGGAGCGACGGCCGCTATGATGACCTGGTGCATATGGGCATCCTGCGCGAGGAATGGACGGACCCCGCCCCATGAACAACACAGCGGGGCGAACCGGGCCGGTTCGCCCCGCTGTCCAACCTTTGCTGTTTTCTGGCTCTGCTGTCTTCCCTGATCCCTAACCGCTACCAGATCCACTCGGCCATCTGCTTCGGCAGCGGGCGGTTCATCGCCTTCAGGAAGATCGACGCCTTGCCGAAGAAGATCAGCAGCGCCTGGAGATATACATCCACCTGAAGGCTGACCGGCAGCGCGAAGCCGCCGCCTCGGTCGATCATCTTGTGGGTGTCTTCCTCGGTCATGGCGGAAAGTACCGCCTTCATCTCGGCATCGAGCGCCTGATACCAGGCTCGCAGTCGCGCCGTGCTGCCTTCCAGTCCCGGCTCGGTAGAGCGGTAACTGAAGTCCTGCTTGAAGGTCTTGAGGGACTCGATGTAGCTGTGCTGCACCTCGCCCATCTCCCGGCACAGCGCCCCCAGCGTCACATTCTGCCCGCCGGGGCTGAAGGCCAGATCCGCATCGCTGAGGCTTTTCAGCAGTTCATCGCGCAGCCCATTCGACCCCTCGACCCACGGCCATTTGTTTTCCATCACGCTGTTCATATGATCCTCCCTGTCTTAACCTCTGTGTTCTCTGTGTCTGTGCGAAGCTTCCCCGTCAGGGGACTGTGGTGGAATTCCCTATCCGGCGTAGGCGCGTTCGAGCGCGGCCAGATCGAACTTCTTCATCTTGAGGAAGGCTTCTGTCACCCGCGCCGCCTTGTGCGGATCGGGGTCGGACATCATGGCGTCCAGCGCTGTGGGCACGATCTGCCAGGAGACGCCGTAGCGATCCTTGAGCCAGCCGCACTGCTCGGCTTCTGGCACAGCCGAGAGGGCGTCCCAGAAGTGATCGATCTCGGCCTGATCGGCGCAGTAGACCATCAGCGAAATGGCTTCGGTGAAGTTGAACTGGTGCGCGTGGGCGCTGTCCAGCGCGGCGAAGGACTGCCCCGCCAGGGTGAAGCCGGCGTGATTGACCGTGCCTTCGCGGTCGGGGGCTTCGTCGGCCCCGTAGCGCATCAGCGCGTCGATCCGGGAGTCCTGGAACAGCGAGGTGTAGAGCTGCATGGCCGCTTCCGCCTTGCCGCAGTTGGCGCCCACGAACATCAGCATCGGCGTGATCCGGGGGCTGGCGACTCCGCTGCACAGGAACTGCCAGGAGACGCCGTAGCGGTCTTGCACCCAGGCAAAGCGCGGGCTGAAGGGATACTCCCCCAACGGCATGAGTTCGCTCCCGCCCGGCGAAAGCGCCGCCCAGAACGCATCGACTTCGGCAGCCGTCGGACACTCCACCACGAACGAGATCGCCGGCGTGAACTTGAACAGCGGCCCGGCGCTCATGAAATCGAGGCGCTGGCCGCACAGCCGCACCGTCACCATATCGACATCGCCCGACGGCGTGTCATGCAGCGTACTCACACTCTCGATGCGCGAGTCCGGGAAGGTCGCCGTATACAGCGCGGCGGCTTCTTTGGCCTCTTTGTCGAACCACAGATAGGGCACAATCTTTTGCATGGGAACCCCTTTGGTACAGCAACATACAGGGTTGTATTTTAGAACAAAAGTTCAAATCAATCAACCCCTATACTCCTGCCCCACCATCCCGCAAAGCCTGATCCCAATACCACCCTGATCGCCCATTTTGTGTTATCGTGGGGATACGCACGGAATCGAAGATTTGCCGCTGCGACCGTTCGATCATGAACGCTTTTCGCTGCAAGCTCAAAAGGAACCTTCTATGTCGCTGTATGAGCAGGTCATCCAGGAATTCGCCCGCCAGTTCTCCGGCCAGCCGACCGCCGTCGTCCGCGCCCCTGGCCGCGTCAACCTCATCGGCGAACACACCGACTACAACGACGGCTTCGTCCTGCCCATGGCAATCGACCGCGCCGCCTGGATCGCCCTGCGTCCCCGCGCCGATGCCCGCGTCTGCGTCTACTCGCCCTACTTCGAGCAGGCCATCACCTTCGCCCTGGATGACCTGGAAACCTACCGCGACGGCTGGATCGAGTACCCACGCGGCGTCGCCTGGGCACTGACCGAAGCCGGCCACGCCATCACCGGCTGGGATGGCGTCCTGCTCAGCGATGTCCCCGTCGGAGCCGGCCTGTCCTCCTCCGCCGCCGTCGAGATGGCGACCGCCCGCGCCTTCGGCGTCGTCTCCGGCTTTGACTGGGACGCGCCGACGATGGCGAAGCTCGGCCAGAAGGTCGAAAACCACTGGATCGGCGTCAAGAGCGGCATCATGGATCAGATGATCTCGGCTTCTGGCCGCGCCGACCACGCCCTGCTGATCGACTGCCGCTCGCTGGAAACCCAGTTGGTTCCCCTCCCCGCCGGGACGGTCGTGGTCGTATTGGATACCGCCACCCGCCGCGGCCTGGTGGACTCGGCCTACAACGAGCGCCGCGCCCAATGCGAGACCGCCGCCCGGTTCTTCGCCGTCCCGGCCCTGCGCGATGTCACCCTGGCGGCCTTCGAGGACCGCGCCAGCCTGCTCGACGCCAATACCCGCCGCCGCGCCCGCCACGTCATCAGTGAAAATGAACGCACCCTCCGCGCCGCCGAGGTCATGCGCCAGGGTGATGCGGTGTTGTTAGGTCAGTTGATGAATGACAGCCACACCAGCCTGCGGGATGACTTCGAGGTATCCAGCGACGCGCTCAATACGATTGTGGACTGTGCCCGCCGTGAACCCGGCTGCTACGGCGCACGCATGACCGGCGCGGGCTTTGGGGGCTGCGCCGTGGCGTTGGTTCAGGCCGAGGCCGCCGAGTCCTTCGCCAGCGCCGTCTCGGTCACGTACCGCAACTCGACCGGCCTCCAGCCGAACGTCTACGTCTGCCGCGCCACCAACGGCGCCGAAGTCATCGCTTGATCGTTAAGGGGACTTTGTACGAGGGGCACAAGGAGTTTGCGCCCCGCTTTTCCAGATATTGACGAATAGGAGGCTAACGCGCTGCCTGACGCTGCGCGACGACCTGACGCGCCCGTTCGAGTGCGGCTTCCAGCCGGGTGAAATATTCCAGCGGCAGCCGCGACACCTTCCCGACGACCGACGCAATGATCTGGGTGGTCATCGAGTTCCCCACCACGCAGGCGCAGATCATCCGGGGGTCGCTTTCCAGCACTGCTTTGCCCAGGCGATTGTTGACAAAGGTGAGGCGTACCTGGCGCGTATCGATCAGCAGCACATACCGCTCGACACCCGCCGCATCCACATAGCGAATGCGGTCTTCGATCAAGGCGCGGACATTCATTTCGGTCATCGCGCCTTCGAGCACCATCGACAGAATGCCCGGTTCTATCCACTCGAACTGCGCCTGAAAGTCAGTCATGTCCGGCTCCACGGCTGAGTCTGCATCGATACTTTCAGAATAACACAGTTCAGGTAATGAAACCCTTAATGTTTCAAAGAAAATGACGGTCTGGAAAGCATCTGCGAGGGTGCGTATTCGTTTTCCGCTGACCCGTCAGTGCGTCATCTTGCGCTGCTTCAACACCGCCCGCGCCCGCTCCAGCGCATCCTCCGGCTTGACGAAGAACTCCACCGGCAGCCGCGACAGCCTCGCCAACCCGGATGCGATCACCTGGGCCATCATCGAACGCCCAATGAAGCATACGTGGATCATGCGCGGATCCAGATCGGCGCTCCACTTCGCCAGCTTCACATCCAGAATAGTGACGACCGCTTTGCGGATGTCCATCACCAGCACGTAGTAATCCACCCCGGCGGCATCCGCCTGGCGCACCCGCTCTTCGGTGGCCTCGCGGAAATTGGGGCTGTTCATCGCCCCCTCGTAAGCCAGCGACAGGATGCGCGGCTCGATCCAGCCGAACTCGGTGTGATAGGGTGTCATTTTCCCCCTCCCAGAATCGCTTTGCCCTCTTTCTATGAGCGTATCCCCAACTGCCCCGATTTGAGGCTTAGGATTTTGCCATACTCGCCCAAACAAAACCGGGGTCGTGATGAACGACCCCGGCTGTCCGTATTCGGTATGGAATAGACCTACGCCGCGCCGTTGCGGATCACATCCTTGAAGTACAACGCGCTGCGCTTGAGCGTCCGCTTCTGCGTGGCGAAGTCCACATGCACGATGCCGAAGCGCTTCTCATAACCATGTGCCCACTCGAAGTTGTCCAGCAGGCTCCACACATAGAAGCCCTTCAGCGGAACCCCCTGCTGGATCGCCAGCGCCGCCCCGTTCAGATAGCCCTTCAGGAAGGCCACCCGCTTCGGGTCTTCATAGATGCCGTTGACCGGAGCCGCCGCTTCGGGATAGGCCGCGCCGCACTCGGTCACGTAAATCGCCGGAACGCTCGTCTCCCGGTGGACGCGCACCAGCATATCCGTTAACCCTTGCGGGTATACCTCCCAGCCCATCGCCGTCAGTTCCGCCCCCTCCGGGAGGGTCGAACCCCATTCACCGGGCCGGCCTGGGATTGCCTCGATCAGCCAGCGCATGTAGTAGTTGATCCCCAGGAAGTCGGTCGGCACAGCCGCCGACTGCACCGCGTCCAGGTCAAGGCCGTCCAGCGTCTCGCCCAGCAGCTTGACCATATCCATCGGGTAGCTGCCCTTGAACACCGGGTCGAAGAACCAGCGGTTCGCGAAGCCGTCCGCCTGCCACGCCAGTCGGATGTCCTCCGGCGACGATGTGGCCGGGAGCTGCGGAACCGGGTTCAGTGTGATCCCGACCTGCGCCCCAGGGCTGTTCTGCCGGATGACGGGCACGACCGCCCCATGCGCCAGCATCAGGTGATGCGCCGCGCGGTAAGCCTTCACCGCGTCCTGCACGCCGGGCGCATGCTGGCCGAACAGATAGCCCAGCATCGAACTGCACCACGGCTCGTTGAAGTCGACCCAGAACTTCACCCGGTCGCCCAGGGCGCGCGTCACCACATCGGCATAATCGACAAACCACTTCACGCTGTCCGGGTTCGTCCACCCGCCCTGATCTTCCAGCGCCTGCGGGAAGTCCCAGTGATACAGCGTGGCCGCCGGCTGAATTCCCTCCGCCAGCAGCGCATCCACCACCCGGCTGTAGAAATCCAGTCCGGCCTCGTTCACCATGCCGCGTCCGGTCGGCAGTATGCGCGGCCACGACACCGAGAAGCGGTACGAATGCACGCCCAGATCGCGCATCAGGGCGATGTCTTCCGGGTAGCGGTGGTAATGATCGCAGGCCACATCCCCGGTATCGCCGTCCTTGACCTTGCCCGGCGTGTGCGAGAAGCGTGTCCAGGTGCATTCCCCGCGCCCATCTTCCCGCGCCGCGCCTTCGATCTGGTAGCTGGATGCTGCCACTCCCCAGACAAAATCCTTCGGGAAATTCATGATCCTATCCTTCGATCAGGTAAATGAGCAGCCTCCATCAGGCGACCCACATATCGAAACTGAACAACATGGTCTGCATCCCCAGCAGCAAGACGCTCAGAGTCGTCCAGCCTTTATCCACCGCCGCCGCCCGTCCCAACCGCGCCAGCAGAATGAACACTGCCGGGATCGTCAGCACGTAGCGGATCAAACTCTGCGGAGCGCCGCTCGTCACCGCCAGAGCCAGCGCGATCAGGCTGAACAGCGCTACGCCGGGATAGCGCCGCAGCGTCGCCAACCCCGCCACCAGCGCCAGCAGCACCGCCGCCGCTTCCAGGACGTAATAGACCATCATCTGGGTATTCTTACCTTCACGGAAGGCGGTCGCCGCCACATCCAGCCCCCACTGGATGCCCTCCCAGTTGAACACCCCGCGCCCGAACCAGGTGATCTGCACCTCGTTGAAACGCGCCCCCAGCGCCGCCGACCAGACCGCGTAGGCCACCAGCGGCAGCAGCACGGCCAGCCCATTCAGCAGGCTGCGCCGGAACGTCCCGCTCCACAGCCCACGCCAATCCACGGTCTGCCCCCAGGCCAATGCCAGCGGCACGATCAGCGCCAGCCCGGTCGAGCGCGTCCAGGTCGCCAGCGCCGCCAGGATGCCCGCCAGCCAGAACTGCTTGTGCCGCATCAGCGCCAGCGAGCAGAAGGCCAGCCCCGCGAACAGCCCTTCGGTATACACCTGAGCCAGGAAGAATCCCGTCGGGAAGATCAGGAAGTAGAACGCGGCGCGGATGCCGCCCTCGTCGCCCAATTCCTCCCGCACGAGATAATACAGCCCGATCATCCCGAAGAGCGCCCCGACCAGGGATACCAGCACCCCGCTCAGCGTCGCCGTGGCAATCGGATTCAATCCCAGTACCCGCAGCGGCAGGCTCACCCCGGCCATCACCGCCGGGTAAAACGGGAAGAAGGCGTAGCTCATCGAGGCCGTGCTGCCGTCCTTCAGTTCCACCTGCCGAATCTGCGGGTCATCATAACCGCCGGCCGCAATCGCCAGATAGAACTCCGAATCCCAGGACACCTGGCGATTCATGAACGGCTCCATCAGATACGGCTTATCCCGCTGGCTGTTCCGGGCGGTTTCCTGCGGCGTCCAGGCCGTCGCCCGGTCGGGACGGTCGAGGCTCAGCCGCCAGTCCACCAACGCCTGAAAACCGATCACCAGCACCGCCCACGCCAACCAGATCAATACTAGCGTCCGCAGCGCCCGTCGTGTTGAATCAGAGGGAGTTTTCATCGTGTGAGGTCACTTCAATCAGGCGGCGCGGGCTGCACCGCCCCTGCTTCATCTTTGTGTTCTCTGTGGTGGAATTCCTTCCCTGCCCACCACCCGTAGGGATGGCCTTCTGGCCGTCCGCTGTCCCCTACCCCGCAATGGGATTGCCGTCTTCTCTATCAACTATCAACTACAAACTATCAACTCAACCATGAACCACCAGCAGCGTCACCGACTGCGCCGGCAGCGTCAGCGGCCCCGCCGCCAGATCGACCGGCTCCACCGCCTCGGCGCGGTGTTCCGCGTCCAGCAGCCAGACCTCCGCCGCCCCGCTCGCCGTGAATCCGGCCAGGTCGAGCGTGAAAGCTTTGACCTCCGCGCTCCGGTTGACCACCATCAGCGTCAGCGCCCCGTCCTCGCGCAGCGCCGCCGTGATGGTCACGTCGCTGTCCGGCGACTCGCTGGCGACCAGTTCGCTGCCGAACTGCTGGTAAAGCTGGTACACGTAATACGTCGGGCGTATTTCATAGCGATCCAGCAGGCCGAACAACCCCAGCCCGCTGGTCGTGTACAGCGCGAAGAAGTTGACGATATCGACCTTCTGCCGGATCAACCGCCCCAGCACATCCGCCCACCAGACGGCGTTCATGTCGGTCGCCAACTGCGCCGACCCGTTCGACCAGTGGGAATTGACCTCCGCCACCGCCACCGGGATATCACGCCCGGTCGCCTCGCGGATCACCTGCCGCAAATCCGGGATGATGAAGTCCCACTCCGCTGGGTTCGTCCGCATCTGGTCATCGGTCGTCACCGGGGCAGTCATCGATGTCGGGAACGGGTAGCGGTGGATCGACACGTAATCCACCAGATCGGCGTTGACTTCCAGGAAGCCGCGCACCCATTCACGCATCGGCGCGTGGTAATCATTGGGGTCGGCGTTCGGCGGATACTGGTGGACCTCCGGCCCGATCAGCACAATGTTCGGATCGACCGCCTTCATCGCCAGCGCAATCGCCCGCCAATCGACGTTCAGTTGATCGACCGAGTAATCCGGGTAGAGCGTCGGCTCATTGCCGATGCTCCAGTAGCGCACCCCGTAGCCTTTTTCGATGTTGGCGTAGCGCACCAGTTCCGCCGCTTGTTCCGGCGTTCCGTTTTGCAGCCGCACGCTGATGCTCGGCTCGGCATTCCAGTCCCGCGACTGCTTGATGAACATATCGATCTGGAACGGCGTCAGATTGTTCCGGTCGCCCCAGTTCCCCGCAGGAAACCGCAGATAAGTCACGCCGGATGCTTTGGCCTCGTCCAGCATATCCAATGACACCAGCGCCCACGGCCCGTAGTTCGCCCCATAGACGAACGGGTTGATCGTCCATTCCACCTGGGCTGCATCCACCTTCAGTGTCCCGGCCTCGACCGCCGTCGCTTCCTGCGGTAGGACGACTCCCACCAGCAGCGCCGCCATCAGGCCGAACACCAACCCCCGCGCTATGTGCATTCGCTTCAACATATTGCCTTGATCCTGAACAGACCTGGTTGCCTATCATGAAGACGCACGACTTCATCCCCGTCGTGCGTCTTCCCTAATCCCCAATCCCTAACCCCTGATCCCTACTTCTCCACGCCCGTGATGACCACGCCGCGCATGAACACGCGCTGCGCCAGGAAGAAGATCATCAGCGGCAGCACCATCGCCATCAGCGAGGTCGCCTGCACCAGTTCCGGGCGCGAACCGTACTGGAAGTTGAAGGTCTGCACGCCGACCGAAATCGGCTGAAGCTCTGGCTTGCTCAACAGATAGATCAGCGGGCCGAAAAAGTCGTTCCAGGCAAAGATGAAGTGGAACATTCCCACCGAGATGATCGCCGGCCACGCCTGCGGGATGATCACCTGAACCAGCACCCGGAACGGCCCTGCCCCGTCGATCATCGCCGCCTCATCCAGTTCGCGCGGCAGTGTCATGAAGAACTGCCGCAGCAGGAACACGTTATAGGCGTTGGCGAAGAAGTGCGGCACGATCAGCGGCAGCCATGACCCCACCCACCCAATGCTGGAGAACAACGCATAGGTCGGGATCAGCGTGACCTGACGCGGCAGAATGATCGTCCCGATCAGCACGATGAACAGGATGTTCTTGCCGGGGATCGGGAAGCGGGCGAACGCATAAGCCACCGCGATGCACGACAGCAGCGTCCCGATCATGCCAATGATGGCGATGCCGAGCGTATTCCCGAACAGCCGCGGGAAGTTGATGGTGTCCCACGCTTCGGTAAAATTCTCGAAGTGCGGCTTCAGTGAAGACACTTCATCCAGACCGCGCCAGTTTCCCGCCCAGGTCACCAATCCGGCGTCGGGGTTGGCCGGGTCTACGAACTGGCTTTCACGCCGCCCTTTGACCACCAGCGCCAACTGCCGCACCGAGCCATCCTCGAACGGAACATTGTAGATGGGGTAATCTTCCCCCTGGTAGTTGAAGACATCCGGTTCCATCGGCAGGATCGTTCCATCCACCCCGGCCGCGATCTGATCCCGGTTCTTGACCGACAGGAGCGCCATATTGCCGAACGGCAGCAGGTACACCACCGTGATGACGAACGCCAGCAGCGTCACAATGGACATCATGCTAAAGCGGCGGAGCTGCTTGCTGTAAAAGGGCGAGGTGTTGACAGCTTTGGAATAGGTTGCTGCGGCCATCGTTTAGTCTCCGCTCGAATAGTAGACCCAGCGCCGGGCGGTGGCGAACAGGGCAATGGTCAGGACTAGGGCGATGATGAAGATCACCCAGGCCAGGGTCGCCCCATAGCCCATGTCGAAGAAGGTGAACGACGTCTTGTAAAGGTGCATGTTGAAGAAATAGGCCGAAGTTCCCGGATGCCCCGTGCCCCGCGTGGCGATATAGGGAGTCTCGAAGAACTGCATCAGGCCGATCACGCTCAGCACCAGATTGTAGAAAATCACCGGCGAGATCATCGGCAGCGTGATCCGCAGGAACTTGGTGAAGCCGTTGGCCCCATCCACATCGGCCGCCTCATAAAGCTCGGTCGGCACGCCCTGAATGGTCGCCAGCATGGTCAGCATGGCGTTCCCAACACCCCATAGTCCGATCATGACGAACGCGCCCAGAATCCAGGTTTCATCCTGGAACCAGTTGGGCGGATCGGCGATGCCAAAGCCGCGCAGAATGCGGTTCAGCCAGCCCGTTTGTCCGTTCAGGAAGCTCAACCACACGAAGATGCCGGAGACGGCCGGAACCATATAGGGCATATAGAACAACGTGCGCCAGATCGGTTTGCCGGCCAGCAGCTTAGAGTTGAGCAGTGCCGCCAACCCCAACGGAAACAGGATGCCGATGGGAACGGCGATCAGCGCGAATTTGAAAGTGACGCCCAGGGCCGTCAGCGCCAGCGGATCGGTGAACAGCTTCTGCCAGTTCGCCAGACCCACAAAGTTGATCTCGGCCCTGCCCAGGTTGAAGTCGGTGAACGTGAAAGCCAGTGACGCGATGATGGGCGCAGCCGTAAAAAGCACGAAACCGATGATCCACGGGGACAAGAATATCCATCCCCAGCGCCGCTGCTGTTGTTCCAGCGACAGCACCTTTGGTTTCGGCGCCAATTGTTGGGTGGTCATCACCCGCGATGTATCTGTACTCGCCATAAAACCGCCTCCTCCCTAAATGCCCACCAACGATATTTGCCACCCACCGGTACTGAATGAGTAGTTTAGAGTTACCGCAACAATTCGTATTTCACAAATCGAGCATTCCAGGATGGGGGGCCGAAGCCCCCCATACCTGTTCCCGATGTCAGAGCAGTTGGCTACTGCGCGACTTCGTTGACTATCGCCTGAACATCGGCTTGGAGTTTGTCCAATTCGGCGTTCACATCCATCCCTTGACCCGCGTCACTGAAGAGCATGGTCTGGAAAGCGAAGACCGCATCGGTCGCCTTGCCGTAGTTGGGCATATTGGACTCGTGGTGCATGTTGCCCGGATTGTTGTACGCCAGGCTGTCCACCGCCACCTGCCAGTTGATACCCCAGTCGTACTGGGCCGACTTGCTCTCGATCCAGGCCTGCTGGTATTCCGGACGAGCCGGGAACGCGCCGTAGACCGGGGCCAGGCTCGGAACCGCTTCGTTGAGCAGGTACGACAGCACCTTGAAGGCCGCTTCTGGATTCGGGCCGTCCTTCAGCATACGGAAGGTGTCCGCATCCGTGGCGACATGGTATTCACCATCCAGGCTCTGCGGCACAACGGCCAGGTCCCACTCGAAGTTCCCAACCGAGTTGCCCAGGCAACAGGTGTACCACAGCGGGGTGACGGCCATCGCCAGCTTGCCCGACGAGTAAGCGTTGCCGCTGCCGAAAGCTTCGCTGGCATCATAGGTGTTGGTCGGCATGAAGTGATCCGTCCAGACCGCATCATAAATCCACTGGGTGGCGGTGCGCCAGCTTTCCGGGATCGTCACGGTGTTGGTGGCTTCGTCGAACCAGTCTTCCGGCTGAATATCCGTCCACATCAGACGCATACGCGCCCACTGGAAGTTCATGCCGAACTGGACGATGTTGGCCGGGTCGAATTCGGCCATGGTCGCGTCGTTACCATTGGCGTCCACGGTCAGGATCATGGCAAGGTCACGCATGGTCGCGTAGTTCCAGGGCACTTCCGTGCCATCCGGCATGACGTAGGGAGCATCGAATTCCTGCGGCGGGTAGTTCAGGCCGGCTTCGTCGAACAGTTCGGGATTGAAGTAGGTGATGCTGGGGAAGACCGCGAACGGAATACCCAGCAGACGGCCATCGTCAGTCCGGTACAGATCGACCAGCGCCGGATCGAACCCGCTCAGATCATAGCCCGTCGAGTCCACCAGCGGCTGCAGGTCGGCCCACAGATCCGCATAGCGGTTTGAACCACCCACACCGATTGGGCCAACGATGTCCGGCGGAGTCCCACCAGCGACCAGGGTCGTGAACAGGTCGTCAGCCGCTTCGTTGGCCGAAGCGATATTGACGACCAGTTCGATTTCATCCTGGCTGGCATTGAATTCTTCGACGACCTTGTTCTGGACTTCGATCTGCTCGGCATTGCTGCCCGTCCCCAGACCGACAAACCAGGTCACGACCGTCTTCTGAGCGGCCGCCGGAGCAACCAGCATCGCCATCATCAGGACGGAGACCACAACCAAAAGCACTTTCTTGGACATGTCTATGTTCCTTTTCCTCTGCCCTTCTCTAAAGGGCGAATAACGGGACAATTGCAGGTCATTCATGATTGTTTTCCCTTCTGAGAGACACCTCCTTCAATCAGCAGGTTCGGGTCCGTTGACCCTCGAACGATGAGTTCGGTAGGAAGCACAATCCGTTGCGGACGTTCAAGCCGCCCCTCGATCAGATCGATCAGGAGTTGGGCGGCAGTTGAACCAACAGTTTGAACAGAATGCCGGATCGTCGTCAGCGGTGGGTTGGAATGCGAGGCCACGTCCAGATCGTCGAAGCCGATCACGGCCACGTCGTCCGGTACGCGCAGTCCGGCTTTCTGCACGGCGTCGATGACGCCGATTGCGATGGTATCGCCACCAGCGATGATGGCGTCGGGTTTGTGTGGGAGAATCTGCTGCGTGCCGATGAATCCGTGCTGGCGGTCGAAGCGGCCCCGGTAGATCAGCTTCTCATCGACCGGCAGCCCAGCGCGGATCAACCCGTTCATGTATCCCGTCAGGCGGTCGGCCGCGTCGCGGATGGTGAGCTGCCCGCTGACATGCGCGATCCGGCGGCGTCCCTGCTGGATCAGATAGGCTACCGCTTCTTCTTCCGCCGCGATGTTATCGACCGTCACATAATTGATCCGGTCATCTTCGATAGGCGGCGTCTCCACCATCACAAATAGTCGATCCAGGTACAGCACCCGTTCCAGGATTGGATCATTCTCGATGACCGAGGTCAGGATCAACCCGTCCGGCTGGCGATGACGGGCCACCCGCTGGGCGAAGCCATCGCGGATTTCATGCGACTCGGCCAGCCACAGCAGCATCCCGTAATCGCAGTTGTTGGACATCTCAGCGATGCCTTGCAGCAGCATCGGAAAGTAGGAGTTGTCACCGAAGAACACATTCGTCGTCTGAGGGATCGCCACCCCGAGGATGTTGGAGCGGCGCGTCACCAGTGCGCGGGCAGCCGGGTTCGGCTGGAAATCTTCTTGCTGGATGATGTTCAGGACGCGCTCGCGCGTGCGGTCGCTGACGTGCGGTTCTTCATTGATGACCCGCGAAACCGTCGAGCGAGACACTCCCGCTTTCCTGGCAATATCTTCCAAATTCATGCGCTGTCCCTGAAAGGAGATTAATTCCAAATGAATTTTGGGAGCGCTCCCAGTCGTTATTTTTTAAGATACACTCATCGTTCATCCCCTGTCAAGCACTTCACCCCCTTTTTATTCAACTTGCACAATCCCTCCCGAAATCGCCGCCTCCCACACCCTCCATATTTCTGCTCTGTATATCCCCACACCCTCCGTATGATCTTTGCGCCCTTTGCGTCTTTGCGGTTAGATTCTTTGTCCCACAGTCTCCGTATTTCTCCGCGTCCTCTGCGACTCTGCGGTTTGATTTCTTTTTCACACTCTCCGTATGGTCTCTGCGTCCTTTGCGTTCTTTGCGGTTCAATCCTCTTCCCTAATCCCCAACCCCTAATCCCTAACCCCTGCATCCACCACTCGCCGCCACGTCGTCAGATCGCGGCAGTAATCGCACACCTCCGGCGGCTGCCGCCCGAAAACGATCTGCCCGCAGTTCGGGCACTGCCAGGTGATGCTGAAATCGTGGGGATGCTCGGCGGAAGTGGAGTCCGCCAAGTCGGTCGGCAGGAGCGGTAGCTGCGCCGCGCGCCGCGCTTTCTTCGGTTTGATGACCCGCCCCCTCTGCCCCGTCCCGCGCAGCGCCCATTGTAGCCGCCCCTCCCCCACCGCGCTACTGCCCGCCGCGACCAGGCAGAACAGCCGGGCTTGTGCCGTTCGTCATGAACAAGCTGTGACCATGACCGGCCGGTTCGGATTTACACTATTTGTAATGGTCACTGGAGTACACAAACTATTTTCGCTTCCAACAGCCGGATGTGCCGTTCATCGTGAACGGCCATGTGGCTGTTTCTTGTTGACCACGGAGGGTCTCTCATGAAGCCCCAATGCCTGCTGTTTTTGGTCCTGATTGGGCTGGCTGTGTTGGGAACTCTGCCGGCGACTGCTCAGGAGAGTGCATCCCCCAAGCCGCTCATCATCGACACCGACATGGCGATGGATGATTGGATGGGCATCCTCTATCTGCTCCAGCGTTCGGATGTCCAGGTGCTGGCCGTGACTGTGTCCGGCACTGGAGAAGCTTACTGCGATCCCGGGGTTCAGAACGCCATGAACCTGCTGGCACTGGCCGGAAATCCAGATATTCCCGTGGCCTGCGGGCGAGAAACGCCCCTGAAAGGGAACAATGTGTTCCCCCAGGAATGGCGCGACGCGGTGAACGTGATGTACGGCCATGAACTGCCTGCCAACCCCAACACGCCCGTCGATCTGACCGCCGTCGAGCTGCTCCAACAGACCATCAACGACTCCCCGGAGAAAGTGACCCTGTTGGTGCTTGGGCCGCAGACCAATATCGCCGAGATGATTCAGGCTGCCCCCGCAGTCGTGGAACGCATCGCCATGATCTACGCGATGGGTGGAGCCGTGGATGTGCCAGGCAATGTGAATGAAGGTGACAATACTGTCGCTGAATGGAATGCCTATGTCGATCCTCTGGCGCTGTCACAGGTGATCGCATCCGGCGTGCCCGTGACCCTGATCCCCCTGGATGCGACCACTCAGACCCCTTTGAATGCAAAGTTCTACCGTGCGCTGTCCGCCGATCTGACCACGCCGGAGGCCGAGTTCGTTCAAGCCGTGTTGAAGGATATCCTGCCTTACATGAGCTACGGCTACTCCTTCTGGGATCAGTTAGCGGCAGTGACCGTCACCGATGAGCGCGTCGTGACGATTGAGGAACGCACCATCTCGGTCATCACCGATGACGGAACCGAATTCGGGCGCACCCAACCCGATCCGAATGGTCAGCCTGTGCGCGTCGCAGTGGGCGCGGATGCCGCCCTGTTCGAGCAAATCTTCTTGAACGTCCTCAATGGGCGTGCTGCCGAAGCAGCCAAGCCCTAGACTCTCCGAGCGCCCTCGCGCCTCCTGATGCCATCCGAGCGATTGCGAGGGCACTCCTCCCGGCTGATTATCGCCATATCCTGAACTGCGCTACCCTCATAGAAGCAGCAAGTCGATTGACATACTGAGAGGTCAGGAAGTGCTTACCACCCCCTCCCCCATCGGACTGCGCCGCCTGAATCGCCAGCGCATCGCCCATCCGTCCTTCGACGATGCCGGCCAGGTCGCCGCCTGGCTCGGCGTTCTCCAGGGTCAGGACTACCTCGGCACGAAATGGGCGTTCGGCCTGCGCCTGCCCCACAGCACCGAAGCCGCCATCGATCAGGCCATCGCCGCCGGAACCATCCTCCGCACCTGGGCGCTGCGCGGCACGCTCCACTACGTCGCTCCCGCCGATATTCACTGGCTCCTGGCGCTGATCGGCCCGCGCCTGATCGCCGGGAACGCCACCCGCTACCGCCAGCTTGAACTCGACTCCGCCACCCTCACCCGCGCCGTCGATCTCATCGCCGCGGCTCTCCAGGACGGCCAGCGCCTCGCCCGCGCCGAACTCTTCGCCATCCTGCAAGCGAATGGCATCTCCACTGCCGGGCAGCGCGGCGTTTATATGTTGCAGCGGGCCGGCCTCGAACGCCTCATCTATCAGGCAGCCATGCAGGGCGGCGAGACCACCTTCCGCGCCCTCGCCCCCGGCCCAACCCTCCCGCCCGACCAGGCCGTCGCTGAACTCGCCCGCCGCTATTTCACCAGCCGCGGCCCCGCCACCCTCGCCGATTTCGCCTACTGGGCTGGCCTGCGGATCACCGAAGCCCGCGCCAGCCTCGCCGCCCTTCAATCGACACTGGTCGAAGACCGCATCGACGGCCAATCCTACTGGCAGCCCGCCGACGAGCCTCCCCCGCCCGACCGCCTCATCGACCTCCTGCCCGGCTTCGATGAATTCCTCCTCGGCTATAAAGACCGGAGCGCCGTCCTCGATCCCCAGTTCGCCGATGCCATCTGCCCCGGCGGCAATGGCGTGTTCTACCCCACCATCGTCAGTGCCGGCCGCATCATCGGAACCTGGAAACGGGCGCTCAAAAAGAAGGCCGTCGAAATCACCTTGCAGCCCTTCCGCCCCCTCCGCCCCGATGAGCGCGACTCCCTCGCCGAAGCCGCCGCCCGCTACGGCCGCTTCCTCGGCCTCCCGCCTATTCTGACCTGACCCAACGGAGCCAACCCATGTCCCAACTGCTCGACCTCATCGTCCGCTTCTTCGAGTGGCTCACCAGCCGCTCAGAGAAACGCCAGCCCCCTCCCCCAAACCCGCCGATCCACCCCCTGCCGCGCCCGATTCCACCCCTCCCCCTGCTTCCTCATAGGCGCGCCCGAAATGCTTTTTGTTTTCGATCAACCACTGACACTTTTAGCAGTCTTCCACTGATTCGTGCTACACTGTGTATGATCGAAAATCTGTTTCATTGAACTATGCCTACCACTCCCTATCAGCGAACCGTCGAAGAACTCCGCGAACGAGCCACGCTGTTTTGGCCGGAAGAACTGTCCAAGCGCGAAGCAGAAATCAGCATCATTCCGATCATGCTTCAAACTCAGGATGATTTCGTCTCCATTCTGAGTGTCCCCGTCGCCGGAATTGAGCGCCTATTCGATGTTCTGACTGCCTCAAGCATGTCGGTGAACCTGTTTGTCAAACACCTGGTTGTGTTAGCTGACTTTGGTGGTGAGATGCTTCAGCGAATCAACGCTCAGGCCCAAGCGCTGTTTCCCGATGGAAACTTTCAGTATCGTTGGGAAGGCGAACAACAGACCTACCACTTCAAACAGTTTCCGATCCCCGGCACATTGGACAATGCGAGGTTGGGGATTAGCGGCAAAAAGCTCCTCGAACCGCAATCGCTGATGCCTTTACAACAGGATGTGATCGCGCTCCTGATTCTTGGAAGTTCGGCCAGTGATGAAACGGTAGCTTCGGTTCTGGCAAAGTGTGAGATCGGAAACTATATAGGGCACAAGGACAAGCTGGAAAGGTTCCTCAAGCAGCGCTACATTTGGGTCAGCCGCATTACGGGCGGCGCCCAGTCCAACAGCCTCGGACAACTCGCCCAGGAATTCGTCGCGGACTACCTCGATGAACACCTCGGCATTGCCGGGCTGGAAATCAAGAGAAACGGTCATATCCCTCATATCAGACACACCGATGACCGTCGCCTGACCACCTTCGATCTGGTGCTGTCATTTCAGCAGAAGCACATCGCCGTCGAAGTTAGTTTCCAGGTCACGACCAACAGCGTCATCGAGCGCAAAGCGGGGCAAGCCCAGGCGCGATATGAGCAGATCCAGAAAGCGGGCTGCAAAATCGCCTATGTCCTTGATGGTGCCGGTAACTTCCAGCGAGAAAGTGCCCTCAGAACCCTGTGCGCCTATAGTCATTGCACCGTCGCTTTTTCGCCCACTGAGCTTGATACGCTCTGCCAGTTCATACGTGACTATTTCAGTTCAGCGGATCGATCATGACCCATCTGTCAGAAGACTGCCGCCGCCTCATCGTACAAGAAACTGCCGTACATGAACTCGATGTACTCCGCCGAGCCGTAGCTGCCTCGCCGGATGTCACGCTGTTGCGCTTGCCCGCCCATGACCGAAATACAACCCTCAGCGACATTTCGGAATTGGCTGCGATACTCCGGTCTTCACTTCCCCAATCTGCGACTCTGATTATTGTCGGCGAGGTCCTCGATCTGGTTCACATCCATACAGAGGTGGTTTCCAGCCTCCAATACCACCTCTGGATCGCTATCAAGCGCCACACCCTACGCATCGATGCACAGGCGACCGCCCTTCCGGAGCATCACTTTGGGGCGCTGGTCTATACCCATCTGGGTTCTCCACTGGCGCATACCAAAACCCGGATTGAATACACTTATTGCCCCACCTGCAATAAGACGACCAAAGACTACGGTGGCAAGAAACACACCTATCATGAATACGGCACGCTCGTTTCAGACGTGTGGCGCGATATAGCTTGCGATCCTGAAGGGGATATCACCCCAATCGTCGAACGGTTTGCCGATCTTTTTGGCATCGAAAGATACCACCACTTGCACGTTCTGGATCTCCAGACATTCGAGTCGCAGCCAAATCAAGTCTCTTTCCATGAGTTCGATACCTCCATCAATTCATTCCCGCCAGCCAAAGAAAATACAGTCATCCTCGGTGACTGTCTCCAAGAACTCCGTCAACTCCCTGATAACTCCATTGACTTCGCTTTTGCCGATCCGCCTTATAACCTCGGCAAGGACTACACCGGATACTCTGACGATCTAGCCATCGCCGAATACTTTGACTGGTGTGATGAGTGGATTTCCAAGTTGGCGCGTGTCCTGAAGCCCGGTCGGACTTGCGCCCTGCTCAATATTCCCCTTTGGGCCATCCGGCATTTTCTGCACATGGAGACCGTATTGCAGTTCCAGAACTGGATTGCCTGGGATGCTTTGTCTTTCCCTGTTCGTCTGATTATGCCCGCCCACTACACGATACTCTGCTTCACCAAAGGAACGCCGCGTCCACTCCCTGGCCTGACGGGTCAGTCGGGTATGACAGAGCCGCCTTTCGTGCCCCGGACGTTCCGTTCGCTCAGTCCTTTGGCCGAAGGCTATTGCTTGCGGCAGAAATGCGTTCAGAATCGCCTCAGATTGCAGGTCAATGATCGTGGTCCATTGACTGACCTCTGGTGGGATATCCATCGAGTCAAACACAACAGCCGCCGTGTAGACCATCCCTGCCAACTCCCCCCCCAACTCATGTATCGCCTCATCTCCTTGTTCACGATGCCTGGAGAAACCGTTCTTGACTGTTTCAATGGAGCCGGAACATCGACTCTGGCCGCCCACCAGATTGGAAGAAGCTATCTCGGAATCGAGGCCACCCCCAAATACCGTGATTTAGCGCATCGGCGTCATATCGAGATTACCAGAGGGATCGACCCATTCCGCAAACAGGAAAGTGTCCTGACCGAGAAAAACAGTCCCGTTGCGCGGCTCCCCAAGCAGAAATACGCCATCTCCAAGAAAACTCTCCAGCTTGAAGTCAAACGAATCGCCCAGGCACTTGGGCACATTCCAGACCGGGCCGAAGTGATCGCGCATGGGAAATATCCCATCCGATACTACGATACCTATTTCAGTAGTTGGGGAGAAGTCTGTGCGGCTGCCAGAACGACAGGAATGAGCGAAAGCCGCGAAGTCGGCGCGGAAGAAACACGGGGTGAGAGAGCCTATCAACCGCATCTTTTCATCTTGGAAGAATAGGTTTTAGCCTCCGTCGCTCCGTCACCCCCAATTTCGCAAAGAGTGGTAACTACTCAGGGGGAGGGAAGCGGAAATGAGCAAGGATGGGTAGAATGCAGAAATGGAACTGAAACGGGAACAACTGGAGCAACTGAATAAAGAGCAACTCATCGAAATGATGGAGGAGTTGCAGGGGATAATCGCCCGACAAGGGGCGCGTATTCAGGCATTGGAAGACCAGTTGGCGAAAAACAGCGGGAACAGTGGGAAGCCACCGAGTAGTGATGGGTTGAAGAAAGCGCGAAGGCAGAGCTTACGCGAAAAAGGGAAACGAGCCAGTGGGGGGCAACCTGGGCATGCGGGACACCAGCTGGAGATGACCGCCAGGCCGGATGAGATCATTCGGCATGGGGTGGCGTGTTGTCCGCAGTGCGCGACGCGACTGGACAGGGTGGCGGTGAGCGGGATCGAGAAGCGGCAAGTGGTGGATGTGCCCGTGCCGCGTGTGCGAGTGGTTGAGCATCAAGGGGAGATCAAGCAGTGTCCGGGGTGCGGGCAAGTGGTGAAAGCGGCCTTTCCAGCGGGGGTGAAAGCCCAGGTGCAGTATGGGCCGAACCTCCAGTCCCACATGGTCTACCTGCATGCGTATCAATTGTTACCGCTGGCTCGCACGGCTGAGGTGTTGGAAGCGGTCTATGGGCATCGCCCCAGCGAGGCGGCCATTCTGACGGCCAGTCAACGACTGGCACTGAAGTTTGGCTGATTGAAAGGAAACGAAAAAAGCCCGACCGAGTGAGGATGGGCAGGGTTTGGGGTAAGGAAGTGGCGCCGCCGCCGAAAAAGGGGCGAGAATCAGGTCATAAGCGGACAGAAGCAAAGGCGGCGTCGCGCAGAAGGGGCAAAACAGGGCGATTTTCAGACCAGTTGTCCAGGATGGCCGACCAACTGGCTTGAAAACGATGTTCGCCCCAGAGGGCAGCGCGGAAAGCACGCCAAAGGGTGTTGAACGACCAGCGACCGGCGCCGCGCCACCAGGGGGTAGGCGGAGG
>JAEUQZ010000340.1 GCA_016788965.1 Anaerolineae bacterium
AAACTTCAGCGGACAGGCAGAAGCCTGTCCCTACGAAGACGTGTTTGAGGGAAGCGAGCGTCTATTTTCAAGGGAGAGGAGACGCAAAGAACGCAAAGAAAATACAAAGGCAGATTGAACCGCAGAGACCCTATGAAATGGCATCACACCCGAAGATGAAAATCCCAATACGAATTGAACCACAGAGACACAGAGGACACAGAGATCATGCGGAGGGTGTGGGGGGATATACAGAGCAGAGCGCCAAGATCGCCAAGATCATACGGAGAGTGGGGGGGGAAAAACAGAACCGCAAAGACGCAAAGGGCGCAAAGATCATAGGGAGGGGGTGGATATGCCGATACCGTATCCCTACTCAGGCGATTTGATTGTGGCGGATGGGTTATGTTGCGACGAGGTCTCTCATTTGACTCTATATGACCATGCATAAGAGAACACTTCGCCGAAGCCAAGCATTCCTACAGGCGAAGTTCTCATTTCGACTGCAAACAGATGGATCCCAGGTTCCACATCGGCATGAAAGCAAGCAATAAGAAATCCCGGCATTGTGTATATCATTCTCATGCGGACAGCTTCGACGGGTATTATCTGTTCGTTGATGGCAATACGTGTACCCAATGCTGCATTTCTCAATTCATCCGCATTCCCGTTTGAACCACCCGGCAAAAGGGATACACATATTTCCTGTGTACGGTCTATAGACGCTCCTGTAGGCGGTTGCACAGCCAAAACAAAACTCGGCGTTGGCAACGGATTTGACAGCAGATACTCGGCAGTGGGAACCAATTGGGGATCTAAAGTTCGGCGAAAATAGCCGACATTCAGCCATAGCGGATGGAGTAGAACGGCTACAGCCACCAAAGCCAATGCGATCAGCATGAAACGATAGGTGACAACCCGCTTAAAGTGCAAGCGCATCTGACTTGCCCCTGCCTTAGCCGCTGGTATAGCGTTTCGAGCCGCCGCCGTCGGTGCGGTAGGTGTCATGGCGCACCAGCAGGTACTCAAACCAGACGGTCAGCAGGGTGTAGAGGTAGCGGCTGCCCTGCTCTTTGAGCTTGAGGGCGGATTCGCCCACGGTGCGGTTGCGCCAGGTGATGGGGATGGTCTGGTAGGTGTAGCCGCGGACGATGGCCTTGAGGGGGATTTCGATGGTGAGGTTGAAGTGTGGCGAGACGAACGGGCGGCAGCCTTCGATCACCTCGCGGCGGTAGCCTTTGAAGGCGTTGGTGGTGTCGTTGTAGCGCAGGTTGAACATCAGGCGGATGACGAAGTTGGCGATGCGGTTGATGAACAACTTGAAGCGGGGGTAGTCATAAACCTGTGAGCCGCGCAGGAAGCGCGAGCCAAAGGCGCAGTCGGCCTGATCGCGCAGGATATGGTAGTAACGCACTACGTCGGCGGGGTCATCGGAGGCGTCGGCCATGTAGATCACCACAGCGTCGCCGCTGAAGTGATTCAGCCCATAGGCTACGGCCCGCCCATAACCGTGACGGCCATCATTGCGGATGCCGATCACACGCGCGTCCATGTCGTGATGTGCCTGGACGATCTCGCTGGTGCGGTCGCGGCTGCCGTCATCGACCACGACGATCTCGAAATCGGGGATGCCCTCATGGTCAAGATAATCGGAGAGCAACCGCAACGTTTGTCCGATATTCCCCTCTTCGTTCCGCGCCGGAATAACGATGCTTAACTTCATAGGCTCTTCGCTCGCCTCCCCCACCCTGCCACGATTTCCTCGAAGATGTCGTCGAGGGTGCGGGTGATGTCCCAGCCGGGCAGCGCCGCTTTCAGGTGAGAGAGGTCGGAGATATAGCAGATGTGGTCGCCGATTCGGGGGGTATCGACATAACGGGAGCGCATGGGTTTGCCGGTGAGCTGCGCCACGCCGTCGAAAGCTTCCAGGATCGAGATGGAGTTGCCGCGTCCACCGCCCAGATTGAAGACCGCGCCGATTTGCGGCCGTTCATAGAAGAGTTCGATGCAGCGGGCGACATCGTAGGCGTGGATGTTGTCGCGCACCTGCTTGCCCTTGTAGCCGAAGATGGTGTACTCGCGCTCCTCGATGTTACAGCGGATCAGGTAGCTGAGGAAGCCGTGCAGTTCCACGCCGGAGTGATTCGGCCCGGTCAGGCAGCCGCCGCGCAGACAGGCGGTCTTCATGCCGAAGTAGCGCCCATATTCCTGCACCAGCACATCCCCGGCGACTTTGGACGCGCCGAAGAGCGAGTGTTTGCACTGGTCGATGCTGAAGGTTTCCGGGATGCCGCCGGCGTAGGCGGGGTCGGCGTAATCCCAGCGGGTGGGCTGTTCGGCGAGGGCGATGGTGTTCGGCCCGTCGCCATAGACCTTGTTGGTGGACATGTGGACGAAGACCGTCTCCGGCGCGAACCGTCGCGCGGCTTCCAGCAGGTTGAGCGTCCCAACCGCGTTGACATCGAAGTCGTCGAAGGGACGCGAGGCGGCCAGATCGTGGCTGGGCTGGGCGGCGGCATGGACGATCAGATCGGGTTGAAGCTGCTCCATCAGGGACAGGACGCCGGCCCGGTCGCGGATGTCGAGTTCGTGATGGCGGAAGCGCGGGCAGGCGCTTTGCAGGCGGCGCTGGTTCCAGCGGGTATCGCCCTTTTCGCCGAAGAAATCGGCACGCATGTTGTTATCGACGCCGTGGACGTTCCAGCCCTGGCGGTCGAAGTATTCGACCACTTCCGACCCGATCAGGCCGTTGGAGCCGGTGACGAGGACTGTGCGGTTGTTCAAGCGAAGTCTCGGTTCTCTGCTGATCGACCTGCGAATAGGTCGTCATCATACACGAGGCTCCCCTAAAAGAAAACGCCGTCAGCGGCGGTACTCGTCGCCGCAGTCGCCGATGACGCGAAGCAGATCGCGCCCCTGCCCCGTCACGGCTTCGATCTGGCGGAGGTCGTCGGCGTCGAGGGTCAGATCAAGGACGCGGGCGTTATCGGCGCGGTGTTCGGCGATGCCCAGTCGCGCTCCGACGATGACTCCGGCGACGGCAGGACGATCCAGGATGGCGCGGACGGCCACGTTCGCCAGACTGACGGCGTGCTTTTCGGCAATGGGCTGGAGGGTCCGCAGGAGGGTCTGAAACAGGCTCCAGCCGCCCCAGGCGTCGATCATCTGCTTGTACTTCCGCAGGCTGGCGGTGGTGAGCGCGGATGGGCCGGGTTCAGGCTGGCCGAGGTATTTTTCCGAGAGCAGGCCGCCGCAGAATGTGCCGTAGGTCAGCAGGGTGATGCCGTGCTGCTGGCAGAAGGCGGCCATCCGGCGAGCTGGGCGCTGATCGACCAGCGAATACTGCACCTGGTTGGAAACGATGCGGATGCCCTGGCGGGTGATGATGTCCAGCCGCTCGGTATCGAAGTTGGTCAGTCCCAGGTGGCGGATTTTGCCCTCGGCCTGGAGACCGGCCAGATGCCGGAGCGCGTCCAGATAGGCCGGGTCACGGTAATCCCACCAGTGGAACTGGAGCAGGTCGAGGGCAGGCACATCCATGCGGCGCAGCGAGACGCCAACGGCCTGCTCGACGACGGCTCGTGTCATCCGACCGGGACGGGGAACCCACTTGGTGAAGGCCTGCACCTGCCCTAGCGCGGCCTCGCCGCGTTCCTGGACGAGCCGTTTGCGGAACTGGGCGATGTAGTCTTCGGCGGGGCCGTAGTGGTCGGCGAGGTCCCAGGTGGTAAAGCCCGCATCATGGTAGGCGAGCATGTCGGGGATGGCTGTGCGCGGATCGATGGCTCCATGCGCGCCGGAAAGCTGCCAGAGGCCGTTGAGCAGGCGGCAGATGGTCAGGTCGGGTGTGAGGGGGTAGGTGGTGGTCATGGTTGGACTTTGGTGATTGGGTTAATGGCTATACGAAAACTGGTATACCAGACTAAACCTGAGCTACAATAATCAACACACTACATCGTTCAGTCTTTACAAGTGACCGATTATGATTAAATTGAAGCCGATTCTGGGGCGTGGATATTTTCCTCCAGAAATGCCTCCTATGTTCACTACAGAATCCTTTTCTTCTATAGTTGATCTATCTCTTCCTTCAGCATTTGAAGATACCAGTAAAACAGCATTAGTGTGTCGGCATGATATTCCGAGTATTAAGCTTCGTCGGCGTATCGCAAGTCTAGTAAATCCGATCACTTATTATTGCTTAGCAAAAAGTATCGCCGCTAACTGGAACGAGATTGATACTCATTGTCAAGCTTCAAGAATCTCGGCCAGTTCACCCGCAGAGGGGGGTGATTCAGAGCGTTCAATCAAGCCCCAGAAAACACACGACGAACTTAGTTTTGAACGCCTGGGACTACGTAGCATGTCTCGATACATCTTGAAAACAGATATCTCTCGATTCTACCCATCAATCTATACACATAGTATTCCATGGGCATTACATACAAAAAAGACCGCCAAAGCAAATAGAAAACCGGATGCCCTACTTGGCAATTTATTAGATCGCAATCTACGCAATACACAAGATGGTCAGACCATTGGAATACCAATTGGTCCTGACACTTCGTTGGTTATTGCCGAGATTATCTTGAGTAGCATCGATAAAGATTTATGTGAACAGATTCCTAATATACGAGGTTTCCGACATATAGATGACTATGAGTTTGGATTCGTGAGTTATGGTGAAGCTGAGGCTACCCTCGGGCATATCCGAAACCTATTATCTGAATTTGAACTCGAACTCAACATGAGCAAGACAAGCATTGTTGAATTGCCAACAACAATATCAGCAATATGGACAAGCGAGCTAAGGGGCCATTTGATCCGCGAAGAGGCAACCAGTCAGCAATTTGATCTGTACAGCTATTTTGATAAGTCAATTACACTTGCAAGACGTCATCCAGAAGAGCGTGTACTGAAATACGCATTGAGGCGGTTGAGAAGCGTTAAGGTGGCTTTGGAGAACTGGCCTTTAGTAGAAAGATTTGTCTTTCAGTGTCTTATGGTCGACTCAAGCACTTTTTCTACGGTTTTATTGATCCTGCGTTGGTTCTATGACAAAGACTATCCATTGAATCGCCATGACTTGGCCGAACTTCTGAATCTGCAGATAAGGCAGCTTTCCAAACCTCTATGTACCAACGAAATGTGTTGGGCTTTATGGGGCTTGATTTATTGGAAACTTAGAATCAATGAGGATACCGGACGCGAGCTATCGACGACTTCAGACTCAGCTATTGCTCTAATGTCATTGCACGCCAGGGAATCAGGCCTCATCAACGGTAAACTTGACACTACACATTGGCAAACAATGCTGCCGATCAATGCTGCGCTATACAGTCAGTATTGGCTTCTCGCGTATGAATCCGACATACGGGACTGGCTTGGAAGAGGTGTTGGCAACATGGTTAAGCACGATGATTGCTTCGGGTTCCTAATGAAACACAATATATCATTCTACGATACACAACGTATCGCCATTGATATTGGACAAGCAGGAATGGACTCCTCTTACCCTGGACTTTAAGTTAATTTCAACTGCTACAGAATCCGCTCGATGTCCACGGCACGCAGGCCGTCGAAGCGGACGACGACCGCGCCCAGCGTCACCGGCCCCGGCGCGAAGGTGAAGGGGTGATCGCCCGGAAAGCGCGAGGTGAGTTCATGGACAAAGCGTGGGGCGGCATAGCCCTGCACGCCGACGGTCGGGCCGGTCATGCCCACGTCGGTGACGTAAGCCGTCCCCTGCGGGAGGATTTGCGTGTCCAGGGTGGCGACGTGGGTA
>JAEUQZ010000341.1 GCA_016788965.1 Anaerolineae bacterium
GATTCCGTCCGTACAGATCAGCGAGGGCACACACGCCGGGGCGCTGGCGCATCTGCTGCTGCGATCCGGGCGCACAGTAGCCGTGCATACTCCCGTTCAGAACACATCTGAGCGGAACGCCACGCTCCGCCGGGTTGTCCAGGTGTATCAACGCAACGCAGCGCTGCATCGCACTGCCCTTTCCGAACCCGATGACATCTGGCTGCTGCATCCTGATGCCGTCTCGATTGTCGAGTTCCCGGCCTACCAGCCATCCGACATCATCGCCGCCGCGCGACATCAAGCCTATATTCCGCCAGGGATCAGCCGCCACATCATCCATGGCCGTGCCCTGCGGCTGAATTACCCGCTTGACCGCCTGCGGGATATGCAGACTCCGCTGCGCGACAAGAACAGCCAGCTTCAGACATGGATACAGGCGCGGATGGCGAACCGCCAAGCGCGTTACTATGCCGAAGCCACCTACCAGTTCGATGAATGACCGATAGGACGACTATGCCCCAGACCACCGAACAAGCCCTCAAGCAGGCTGTCTTGTACACCGATGAGGTGGATTACGCCTTCATCAAGCTGCCGCCGAAGGCGATCACCGCCGCGGCTGGCATCATCGCGGAAATCGGCGAGGCATTTTGCAGTCTGATCGCCGACAAGGATGAGGTCAGTCTGGTCATCCCCTTTGAAGC
Organism: Anaerolineae bacterium; assembly: GCA_016788965.1. GTDB lineage: Bacteria > Chloroflexota > Anaerolineae > Aggregatilineales > Phototrophicaceae > CFX2. The sequence goes on from JAEUQZ010000341.1 coordinate 684, forward strand.
GATCGCCGATTTCGAGAAGCGGCTGCCGGGAAAGACCCTCAGCCCAACCCCCTATCGCCTGATTACTTTCGATCTGGAACTGGATGCCGCGCTAGTCGGATTCATGGCGAGAATCAGCACGACGCTGGCGCAGGCCAATGTCTCGATCATTCCGTTTGGCGCATTCAGCCGCGACCACCTGCTGGTGCGGCGGGATCAAGTCGAGGTTGCGTTGGCCGCGCTGCGCCGTTTACAATCTGAGCCATAGTCGAAAATACCCGGTTCAGCACCTCATGGACATTCCCATTTTCCCTGCGGCTCAAGCCCCGCGCCCGCGCGAAGAAGTCCGAATCCAGGCCGTCACCATTACCCCTTACCCAGATCGTTTCCGGGTACACCTCCGCCTCCAGGTGACACCTTTTCTCGAACGCCCCAATCTGCTCATTGTCGCTCACGATGAACAGGATCGCGTCGTCAGCGAACTGAATGTGATCGAGACCATGCACCATGATATGGAGTTCACCATCCATATCCGCAACGTCAGCGATCCTGCCGGAGTCTATACCCTCACGACCGACCTCTTCTACGAGACCCGCAATCCGCCGCAGGATCGGCGCGTCGAAACCTTCACGATTCCAGCGGCAGACCCCCAGTAGAATAGGACTTGGATCGAGTCATGCCCCTCCGATTGAGTACGGCGCAGATTCTTGAGTTGCAGCGTCATGCGCTGAAGGTCTGGCCGGATGAAGCCTGTGGGGTGTTGGCTGGGCGCGGGCAGGCGGTGACGAGCATCATCCCGCTGCCCAACGCCGCGGCTGATCCGAAACGCAGCTACCGGATCGACGACCGGGTACTCGTCGAAACGCTGCGCGACATCGAACTGAAGAGTCAATCGCTGATCGGCTTTTACCATTCGCATCCGAATGGAAGTCATATACCTTCGCCGACGGATGTTCGGCAGGCCTATTATCCCGACGCGCTCTACGTGATCGTGGGACTGCGGAACCGGGAATCGCCGGAGGTGGGCGCGTGGTCTATCCGGAGCGGCGAGGTCAAACCGGTCGAGATTCAGACTGGCAGCCTGCCTGCTCAACCGGATGAAGATGAAGGAGATGACCTCACTCCGGCGCAAGCCCGCGCGGTGATCCTGGCGATTGTCCTTTCTGTCATGTTGGTGTTGGTGATTGCCTTATCGCTGCTGCCGCCTGCCCCGGTCATTCCGTCGGTGACGCGGTAGCTTGGAACTGGACTGATGATGATTCTGGAGATTGTCCTCATCGCCGTGGTCGGATTGGTCGCGGGCGGAATCGTGAACGCGCTGGCAGATGACCTGCCGCATCACCGCTGGCCCGGTCTGCCCCGCTACCCGGATGGCTCGCCGCGTCCTGCTGCCGCGTGGTTGGGCAGTAGCGCCTTCTTCAGCGGGAAGAGAATTTCGCCCACGGGTTCGCGGCTGAGCTGGCGGTATCCTCTGTCTGAGATTTTAACGGTCGGCCTGATGCTGCTCACTTATGCCGTGAAAAGCGGTGAGGCCGATGTCAGCAGCCTCCAACTGCTGTTCTGGTTGGCCTATATGCCGGTCTTCGTCCTCATCACGATCATCGACCTGGAACACAAGCTGATCCTATTCTCGGTCATCATTCCGGCTTCAGTGTTGGCGATTCTGGATGCCATCCTCACACCGATCCAGAAAGAACCCAATCTGGAACGGGCGCTGTTGGGTGGAGCCGTGGGATTTGGGACATTTTTCGTCCTTTATCTGGGCGGCATCCTCTACGTGTATCTGGTGAATCGCCTTCAGGGACGCGGCATCAACACGGTGGCCTTCGGCTATGGCGATGTGATGATGGCGCTGTTCAGCGGTCTGGTGTTGGGACTTGAAGCGGTGATCTTCGCCCTCTTCATCACGGTGTTTCTCGGCGCGATAGGGTCGATCCTGTATCTGATCGTGCAGCGGCTTCTCGGCAAGGGCTACACCATGTTCACTGCCCTGCCCTACGGCCCGTACATCGTCGCTGGAACGGTCATCATGCTGCTGTTCAGCGCCCAGGTGCGTTTCCTGATCGCGGGTTATTGAGGACGCTCGATCACACCGCCGCCCAGCACCCGATCCCCCTCATAAACCACCGCCCCCTGCCCCGGTGTAATATCGCGCAGAGGGCTATCGAACGTCACCGCCATGCGGTCATCCGGCAGGGATTCGATCCAGGCGGGTACAGGGGCCGCCTTGTAGCGAATCTTCACCTCGGCCCAGAATGGCTTAGGCGGAGTCTTTCCGCTGACCCAGTTGACTCGACGGGCGGTGAGGGTTGTGCGCCCCAATTCATCGGCGGTCCCAACGACCAGCGTATTGATCTCCGGCTTCATATCGATCACAAACAGCGGTTCGAGGCTGTTGACGTACAATCCCCTGCGCTGCCCGATGGTGTAATTCACCAGACCGGTATGTTCCCCAACGACCCGCCCATCGCGCCGGATGATTGGGCCAACCAGCATCACATCCGGGGCATGGTCACTCAGGAAGCGGCGATAGTTGTTGTCCCCGATGAAACACAAATCCTGGCTGTCTTTCTTGCTGGCGGTTGGCAAACCGAAACGCTCCGCGATCTGCCGCACTTCCGGCTTGCCGAACTCGCCCACCGGAAACAGGGCATGGCGAAGCTGCTCCTGCCCCAACACGCTGAGGACGTAGCTTTGATCCTTGTGGGCATCAATTCCCGCCCGAAGGACAAACTCACCAGACTCGTCCTTCGATACCCGCGCGTAGTGGCCTGTCGCCAGATAATCCGCGTCCAGCGCCAGCGCATTCTGGAGCAGATAGGTAAAACGAATCTGGCGGTTGCACTCCAGACAGGGATTGGGCGTGACACCATCCCGGTGCTGGTCGATAAAGAACTGGACAATCGTGCTGCGGAAGACCTCTTTGGTGTCCAGCACGTAGAAGGGAATGCCCAGTTTGGTCGCAATCCGCCGCGCGTCGGCCATCTGGTCAGGCGTGCAGCAGCGGTTATGCGCTCCGCCGGCCATGGTCTCCTCCGACCACAGTCGCATCATCATGCCGATGACCTCATAGCCCTGCTCCACCAGCAGAGCCGCCGCCACCGAACTATCCACGCCGCCGCTCATGGCGACCACCACACGCTTAGGCTTGCTGCTCACAGCACCCGCTCTCGACTCAGCTTCCGAATTCGAGCCACCGACTCGGCCAGCGCCTCAACAGCGTAATCCACATCGGCTTCTGTCGTCTGCCGACCAACAGTCAGACGCAAACTGCCACTGGCTTCCTGCGGCGAATAGCCCAGCGCCATCAGCACGCCGGAGGGTTCCGGGTTGCCGGTCTTACAGGCCGAGGCGCTGCTGGCGGCCACGCCGCGCATATCCAGGTGCATCAACAGGATGTTGCTCTCCACGCCATCGATCACGAAGCTGGCGTGCCCTGGCAGCCGTTCCGTGGAATGCCCGGTCAATTGAACGCCGTCGATCCGGTCAAGGATGCGCTCGACCAGCCAATCGCGGTGTTTGCGGTAATGCGGCACATGCACCTCGAATTCGTCGTAAGCCAGCCGCAGCGCCTCGGCCGCGCCGACGATCAACGGTGTGGCCTCCGTCCCTGCCCGCAGTCCATGTTCGTGTTCGCCGCCGGTCTGCGCGGGTAGAAGTTCAACGCCGGAGCGAACGTACAGGATGCCAATGCCTTTTGGCCCATAGAACTTGTGCGCCGACAGACTCAGCAGATCGACACCCAATACTTGCACATCCAGCGGAAGCTGTCCTGCTCCCTGTACGGCGTCCGTGTGAAAGCGTGTGCCGCGCCGCCGAGCGGCAGCAGACAACTCAGCGATGGGTTCGACTGTCCCTACCTCGTTGTTCACCAGCATGATGCTGACCAGACTGGTATCTGGTCGGCAGGCGTTGGCCGTATCGTCAGCCGATACCCGCCCAAAGCGATCCACAGGCACAACCGATGCTTGCAGCCCGATTTCATCCTGAAGCTGCGTGATCGTCTTGCTGACGGCACTGTGCTCAATCGGCGACGTGACCACATGCCCGCCACGGCTGCGCTGACGATCATCCCAGACGACTCCGCGAATCGCCAGATTGTCGCTCTCGGAGCCGCCGCTGGTGAAGATCACCTCGTTGGGAGAGCAGTTCAGCACGCGGGCAACTGTCGCGCGGGCATTCTCAATGGCCGCTTCCGCTTCCCGCCCAAAGTGATGCGACGAAGACGCATTGCCGTAGACTTCAGTAAAGTACGGCAGCATCGCAGCGACGACACGCGGATCGGTCGGCGTGGTTGCCGAATGGTCGAGGTACACAAAACGCCTGGAATTCATCGCGCATTCGCTTCCAGAACCTGAGAAATCGATGCGGGCATTGTAAGGAAATGTGCCTTTTTTTCATAGATTCGACATGACGAGACGGCGAATCCGATATATCATTGGGAGCGCAACTCGTACAACAGCTTACCACAGCCGCGCCCGATGCGTGGCGCGACTGCTATTGTTTCATCAGACAGGAGAACAATCGATGTCTGTCATTGAGCATATCCACGGGCGAGAAATCCTGGACTCGCGTGGCAACCCAACGGTCGAGGTCGAAGTCCGTCTGGCCGACGGATCGATGGGCCGCGCAGCCGTTCCGAGCGGCGCATCGACGGGCGATCATGAAGCCCTCGAACTGCGTGACGGTGACAAGAAGCGTTACGATGGCAAGGGCGTTCTGCGGGCAGTCCAGGCCGTCAACACCACCATCGCCGATGCCCTGCGCGGCCAGTTCGTCTCGCAGAAGGCCATCGACGACATCATGCTGGAACTGGACGGCACGCACAACAAATCCAAACTGGGGGCCAACGCCATCCTGGGCGTCTCTCTGGCGGTCGCGCACGCGGGCGCAGCCAGCGCCGGCCTGCCCCTCTATGCCTACCTCGGCGGCGTCCACGCCCACATGCTGCCCGTTCCGATGATGAACATCATGAACGGCGGCAAACATGCCACCAACAGCACCGACTTCCAGGAATTCATGGTCATGCCCGTCGGAGCCGACTCGTTCCGTGAAGCGCTGCGCTGGTGCGCCGAAATCTAC
>JAEUQZ010000342.1 GCA_016788965.1 Anaerolineae bacterium
GGATTTGGTCGGCCATGATTTCCCTTGCAGGAGCATTGAATACCATCTGCGATTATAGCACATCAGGCCGCTGGTCTGGCGAATTCACCCCGGACGATTTACCATTGCCGTCCAGGACTAGATCACGTAGAAAAAGAACACAAGCCATGCTTTTTGATGTCACCATTTTTCCGAAAGACCTGAATGCCGCAGGCGCAGTCGCCCGTCAGGTTGAAGATTATGGCTTCGCGGGACTCTGGACGGCGGAGACTTCGCACAACCCATTTCTACCTTTGACCCACGCGGCGGCTGCAACCTCGCGCATCAGCCTGGGAACCGGAATTGCCGTCGCCTTCCCACGCAGTCCGATGGTCATGGCGAACATGGCCTGGGACCTGGCCGAGCAGTCGAAAGGCCGCTTCATTCTCGGCCTGGGTACGCAGGTCAAAGCCCATATCACCAAACGCTTCAGCACGGAATGGAGCGCCCCGGTTCCGCGCCTGCGCGAGTACATCCAGGCGATGCGAGCCATCTGGAACACCTGGCAAACGAGCATGCCGCTGCGCTACATCGGCGAACACTACCGCTTCACTCTGATGACGCCTTTTTTCGCGCCTGATCCGATGCCCTATTCAGATATTCCGATCTACATCGCAGGGGTCAATGAGGGGCTGTGCCGACTCGCCGGAGAACTCTGCCAGGGGTTCCATGTACACCCGTTTCATACCACGGATTACCTGAAGAACGTCATCATCCCGAACATTCAGGCCGGAGCCGAACGCGCCGGACGCAGCCGCGCCGATGTCAAGCTGACCTGCGCGGTTTTCGTCGTCACCGGGCGCGACGACCAGGAGATGCAGAACAACGCGATTATGGCGAAGTCGCAGATCGCTTTCTACGCCAGCACGCCCAGTTATGGAGCCGTCCTCGAACAGCACGGTTGGTCTGATCTGGCCGGGCGGCTGGGTCTGCTCATCCGGGAAAACCGCTGGACAGAAATGTGGCAGGAAATCAGCGATGATATGTTGAATGCCTTCGCTGTGGTCGCTCCGCCGGATGAACTCCCCTATCACGTCAAGGCACGCTATGAAGGTCTGCTGGATCGTGTGGGCTACTATTTTCCGTTTCTGCCCGATGAAACCGACAAGCAGTCCATCTGGCAGTCTGCCGCGAAAGCATTTCAATAAAGGCGGAACCCATGAGCGCAGCCGCGCGAAATTACATTCAGATCCATGCCGAACGTTTCAAGGAGCAGTTCAAAGAACTCCTCAGTATTCCCAGCGTCAGTACACTGGAAAGCCACCGCGCCGACTGCGAACGCGCGGCGATATGGCTGGCTGAGGATATGCGCCGGGCCGGTTTCCATAAAGTCGATCTGCTCGATGTGGGTTGGCATCCGATTGTCTTCGGAGAGTGGATGGGGGCTGGCCCGAATGCGCCCACCGTGCTGGTCTATGGTCACTACGATGTCCAGCCTGCGGAGATGGCCGATGGTTGGCACACCGATCCGTTCCAGCCAGTCGAGCGCGATGGCAAGATTTATGCTCGCGGAGCCATCGACAGCAAGAGCAATGTCATGGCGCAGCTCAAGGCCGCCGAAGCCCTTATCCAGACCGGCGGCGCTCCGGTCAACATCAAGCTGATGTTTGAAGGGGATGAGGAGTCGGCATCCGGCAATATGTCCGCTTTCGTCAAAGCCAACCGCGAGCGTTTGAATTGCGATGTGGTCGCTATCTGCGACGGGAGCATGGCCGACCGCGAGCAGCCTGATCTGGCTTACGGCCTGCGGGGTGTGGTCTGCATGGAATTGGAAGTTCACGGCCCCAAACAAGACCTCCACAGCGGGCACTACGGCGGAACGGTGCATAATCCGATCCAGGCATTAGCCGAGATCATCGCGCAGCTTCACCATCCTGATGGCAGCGTGGCCGTTCCTGGTTTCTATGATGAAGTTCGCACCCCGGATGAAACCGAGCGCGAACAACTGCGGCGTGCCCTGCCCTGGATCGAAGCTGAATGGCGCGAGGTCGCGGCTGCACCCCAGCAGTGGGGCGAAGCCGCCTACAACCTGCATGAGCGCATCGGAACGCGACCCACGCTGGAAATCAACGGCATCGCCGGGGGCTTCGCGGGGGATGGTTTCAAGACGGTGCTGCCCGGTAAGGCCAGAGCCAAGATTAGCTGCCGACTGGTTCCCGACCAGAACTCCCAGCGCACTTACGAGCGGCTGCGGGACTACATTCAGAAGATCACTCCGCCCACGGTCAAAGCTGAACTGCGGCTGATCGAAACGGGTGAACCCGCTGTAATCGACACGAATGCTCCGGCGGTACAGGCTGCTGTCCGCGCCTATGAAACCGTTTGGGGCAAAACGCCGTTCTTCGTCCGTGAAGGCGGCAGTATCCCGGTGGTCGTCGATCTTCAGCGCGAACTCGGCAAGCCGATGGTGCTGTTCTCCTTCGGTTACAAAGGCTGTGCTGCCCACGGCCCCAACGAGCATGTCTACCTGGACATGTGGTACAAGGGCATGACTATCATGACCCACTATTACGAAGAGTTGAAGCAGAGGATAACAGGATGAGCCAGGCCCATGCCTACGTCAGGAACTACTTCGGTCGATTTCGTGAACAGCTTGACGATCTGCTGAGAATTCCCAGCGTCAGCACCGCGCTCGAACATGTGGGGGATGTCCAGCAGGCGGCTGATTGGCTGGCGGATGATCTCCGTCAGATGGGCATGACCCGCGTCGAAACCTTTGCGACCAGCGGCCATCCCATCGTTTACGCGGAGTGGTTGGGGGCGCGGCCGGGCGCTCCGACGGTGTTGATCTACGGTCACTACGACGTGCAGCCCGCCGTCCTTAGCGACGGCTGGCGGAGTGACCCATTTGAGCCGACCGAGCGTGAAGGCTTCCTCTACGCGCGCGGCGCATCGGATGACAAAGGGCAGATTTTCGCCCATCTCAAAGCGGCGGAAGCGATGCTCGCCAGCGGCGGGCCGCCCGTCAACCTCAAGTTCCTGATCGAAGGCGAAGAAGAAATCGGATCGGTTCACCTGGGCGATTTCGTCAAAGCCAACCGCGATCTGCTCCGGGCGGATGTCTGCGTGATTTCCGACAGCGGGATGCCCACCCCGGATCAGCCGTCGCTGGTCTACGCGCTGCGCGGGTTAGTCACGATGGAAGTGGAGGTTCACGGCCCGGCTGTCGATCTCCACAGCGGGACTTACGGGGGCGCAGTGCATAATCCGGCGCAAGCTATCGCTGAAATCATCGCCAAACTGCATGATGAAACCGGACGCATCGCTGTGCCCGGCTTCTACAATGATGTGCTGCCGCTGACCGATGACGAACGCGCCGAACTGAGGCGCTCGGCCTGGAACCTGGAAGATTGGAAGAAAGTCACGGGAGCTACCCAGCCCTGGGGCGAACCGGAATTCGCTATTCATGAGCGGACTGGGGCGCGTCCTACTTTGGAGATCAACGGGATCGCGGGTGGGTACTATGAACACGGCTTCAAGACCGTTCTCCCCGCCAGAGCCTGGGCGAAGATTAGCTGCCGACTGGTTGCCAACCAGGACCCCGACCGTATCGGCAAGCTGGTGGAAGCATTCATTCTGAGCGTTGCTCCCCCTACGGTCCGCTGCGAAGTCCGCGTCAAGCGCGGCGCTCCTCCAGCCTTCGTGGACATCAACACGCCGGCAATGAAAGCGGCCATACGCGCCTACGAGAAAGGCTGGGGTCGCAAACCGATCTTCATGCGGGAGGGTGGCAGCATCCCCGTCGTCGCCGACTTCCAGAAGGAACTGCACCTGCCCGTGATCCTGATGGGCTTCGGCCTCAATGATGACGGCGCCCACAGCCCGGACGAACATTTCAGCATCGAGATGTTCCGCAAGGGCATCGACACCGCGATTTACTTCTGCGAAGAAATCAGCGCCTCGGTCTGAATACCGATCAGGCGAACAGGAAAGGAGATAGTCACTTTGCCCACCCCGCATGAATACGCTGCATCCCAGGCGATGCGCTTCCGCGAACAGTTGAAGGACTTCATCCGCATCCCCAGCATCAGCACGCTGCCGGAACACACAGCCGATGTGCGGCGGGCTGCAGAATGGCTGGCCGACGATATGCGCCGCGCGGGTTTCCAGACGGTCGAAATCCTGCCCACAAACGGCCATCCGGTCGTTTATGGCGAATGGCTAGGCGCTGGCCCAGATGCGCCGACGGTGTTGGTCTACGGTCACTATGATGTCCAGCCCGCGGTCATGAGCGACGGCTGGGAGAGTGACCCGTTCGAGCCGGTCGAGCGGGATGGCCGGCTGTATGCACGGGGAGCCTCGGACGACAAAGGTCAGGTTTTTGCACAGGTCAAAGCCGTCGAGTCGGTTCTGGCCGCGAGCGGAAACTGCCCGGTCAATCTGAAATTCCTGATCGAAGGCGAAGAGGAAGTTGGCTCACCGAACCTCGCGCCTTTCGTGAGCGCCCACCGGGACCGGCTCAAGGCGGATGTGTGCGTGGTCTCCGACACGGGGATGCGGACGCCGGATCAGCCTGTGATCTGCTACGCGACGCGCGGGTTGATGTACCTTGAATTTGAAGTGACCGGCCCGAAACAGGACCTGCACAGTGGAACCTACGGGGGTATGGTGCATAACCCTGCCCAGGCGCTCGCCGAGATCATCGCTCAGCTTCACCATCCCGATGGGAGCATCGCTGTACCGGGCTTCTACGATGAGGTCGTGCCGCTCCGTCCTGATGAGCGCGAAGCACTGGGGCGCAGCGCGATGCCGGATGGATTCTGGCAGCAGAGCAGCGGGGTCCCGGCTTTCTGGGGCGAGGCCGATTACGCCCTGCATGAGCGCGTTGGAGCGCGGCCGTCGCTGGAAATCAACGGGATGGTGAGCGGCTTTTATGGGGCCGGCTCGAAGACCGTTCTCCCTGCGAAAGCGTTGGCGAAGATTAGCTGCCGACTGGTTCCCAACCAGGACCCGCACCGGATTTTTGAACGGGTGCGGGACACTCTGATGAAGCTGACCCCGCCAACCGTGCGCGGAGAAGCCCGGCTGTTGGCCGAAGCTTTCCCGGCGGTGATGGACATTCGCTCGCCCGCGATGGAGGCCGCACTGACCGCCTACGAGAAGGGCTGGGGAAAGCGCCCGGTCTTCGAGCGGGGCGGGGGCACACTGCCCATCCTGGCCGATTTCCAGCGGGAACTGGGCGGACTGCCGATCCTGCTGATGGGTTTCGGGCTGAGCGATGATGGGGCACACGGCCCCAACGAACGGTTCAGCCTGGAGATGTTCCACAAGGGCATCGATACGGCCATCCACTTCCTGCATGAGGCTGGGAAATAGAGGGCGTATCCAACCCGGCTAACGCATCGTCAGGGTTGGATACGGCAGAAGTTCGCAGTTGATAGAAAAGCTGTTAGCTATTAGCTGATAGCTTATAGCAATACAAGTTGTCGCAAGTGTCGTCAGTGTCGGAAATGTCAGTTGTTTGAAGCTGACAACTCGTAGCCGTACAAGATGCTTGTGCTGGCACAAATGGCAGCAATGGCAAACTGGCATTCTGTGCCAAACGCCTTACATGCAAGGCGAGAATTTGCACAAATTGCGGCAGTTTCGGCAATTGCGGCAATTGCGGAAGCGCGAAATGTTGCAAAAGTTGAAAATGTTGCAGTTGCAACTGCGCTGTTCTGATGCAACTACCACGTGATTTCTCCCTCGAAGCTGATCCCGGATGCGAAATGATAAGAATGAG
>JAEUQZ010000343.1 GCA_016788965.1 Anaerolineae bacterium
CCACCGGAATCACCAGCCCCTCCCCGCTGGCCGCCAGCCGCGTCAGCGTTGGCCGGTCATAGAACCCAATCTCGATCCGGTCGGCCGTCGGCGGAACCACCAGCGCCGAGCGGTGCGAGAGGCACTGCCCCGCCAGCCACAGGCTCGACGGGTAAGCCTCGATAGGCGCTCGGTCGGCCGCCTCGATGAACGCCTCCCCCTCCCGGAAGTGGATCATCAGCGCCTCGTCCACCGCCTGCGCGGTCTCCACCGTCCAGTACAGTTCCAGCACCCCCCGGCTCCCTGCGCCTCCCAGCGATACGCCCTCACTGTCAGCCGCTCCCCGAAGCGCACATCCACCCGCACCGCCTCCGCCGGGATCGAGCAGTCCGCGTTGAGGATACGCAGCCGGCCTACCCCCGGCCCATCCGCCCGCAGTTCACCCCCGTCCGGCGCATACACCCGCGCCCGCACCTCAGCCACATACGGCGGCCCATCCGCCCGGATCCGCAGGATATGCCGGTCGATCACCAGCCGGTCGGTCGGCCAGCGCGTCGTGCTGAACCCCCCCGGAGCGCCGTTGTCCGTCCCCGCCCAGACGATCTGCTGGGTCGGATCGATCACCTGCACCGCCATCCGCCAATCCACATCCAGCGGCTGGAGCGCCCGCCACACCAGATCGAGATACACCCAATCCCCCGCCTGAACGCTCTCCGGCACAGTCGTCCGCACCCCGACCAGTTCAAGCAGCCCCGTCCCGTCCTCCGCCCGGTAAACCGTCCCCAGCCGCGTCGTCAGATCGGGCAGCTTCAGGTCGCTCGGCTGGGCTTCACCGCGCGGCCCGGCCATCACTACCGCGTAGATCAGGCAGCCCACGATCACCGCCCCGGCCAACCTGGGATGCAGCCCGGAAGCCGGTGGCTCGCTCATGGCCGGTTTCATGCGGTGTCCCCGGACGATCAGCCCCGCGCAGATCGCCAGCCCGACCAGCAGCAGCCCATCGGCGGCCTGCTGGATCGGCGTCCCGGCGTACCACACCTCGACCACATGCTGCCCCGCCGGAACCTCCAGGCTGAGCAGCCCGTTCGGCTCCTGGATGCCCAGCGCAGCCGGACGGCCATCCACCGTCGCCGCCCAGCCGGGGAAATAGAACTGGCGCAGCACGAACGTGAAACCCGCCTCCGCCTCGATATCGAAGCGCGTGCCCGTCCGTTGAGCGCCGTCCTCCTGCGTGACTTTGACGCCCGCTGGCAGCGCCTGCATCAGCGGTCGGATGTTCCAGTTCCAGCCGTCGTAAAAATCAGGATCAGGTTCAGCCGTGGGACGCTCCTCCGCCCAGCGCGGCGTATACTCCGCTGTGGCGACCGCCCCCAGATTGCCCGACGCGATCTCGTAGCGGATGCTCGTGCCCGGCGTGACCGGCTCCGGGATGACCACATCCGGCAGCCGCGGCCTCAGCAGCGGGTGCGCCGCCCCGATGAGAACGACCACCGCCACCAGCGCCGTCCATCCCGGCAGCCGCGGCTGCCCCCACAGGCTGATCGCGGGCGGGATCGCCGCCAGCAGCGCCAGTCCCAGGAACCGCCACGGATACAGGATGTACCGCGCCACCGCCAGCGCCTCCCAGACCCAGGCCGCCTGATAGGTATCCACGTACAGGCACAGGATGAACAGCGCCGCCCCGCCCAGGACAAATCCCGTCTGCCAGCGGGATCGCTTCATACCCGGCACGAACAGCGCCCCAACGCCGACCGCGACCAGGATCAGCGCCGGCTGGCCGGTGGGCAGCGCCCGCACCTCGTTCAGCACCGCCGGATTGGGCGCAGCGTTGGGTGCGAGCAGTTCCGCCGGAGGAGCCAGCCAATCGGCAGCCGGGTACTGGTCAGCCGCGCTTTGCAGCCGAACCGAGTCCGCTTCCGCCACCGCCGGCAGCCAATAGACCGCCGACAGCAGCAAACCCAATCCAAAAGCCGCCAGCGTCGCCCACGGCCGCCGTCCCATCAGCAGCGGCCCCGCCAGCGCCATCACCCCCGCCACAGGCACGAACAGCGCCGCCGTCGGATGGTGCGTGACGATCAGCGCCGCCAGCAAACCCGCCGCCGTGACCATCCGTCCAGGCGAGGGCTGCCGGGCGCAGCGGGTCAATCCCCAGGCAGCCCAGGCCATCAGCCCCATCGCCAGAAACTGCGACAGATTCCCCTGGCTGAACAACTCGAAGAAGCGCAGCGGCGCGTAAGTGAACAGCGCCGCCCCGACCAGCGCCCCGGCCCGGCTGCCGAATTCGCGTCCCCACAAATACGCGCCGACCGGATACAGCAGCACGCCCGCCGCCTGCACGCTCAGCCAGACGCCCACCGCCGGCAGTCCCAGCGCCACCAGCGCCCCGCCCAGGATGTGCCAGCCGGGTGCATAAAAGTTACCAATTGGGTAGCCGTAGCCGAAGTGAAGCTGCGGCGCCCACCGCCCCCAGATCACCCCCTCGCGCCAATTCAGCGCCGCGCTGATCAGGCGGTGGAGATGCAGTTCGGCATCGTTCGTGCCGGGGAGATTCCCAACCAGCAGCGGCGTCACCACGATCAGCGGCAGCGCCAGCGCGACCGCCGCCAGCAAACCCCAATCGATACGGCTGCGCCACGCCCTCCATTGGACTGAAGGGATCGTTGGCGTTGGCATCGGGTTCGTGCGGATCATCCAGGCTCCCTTGAAAACAGACACTCGCTTCCCTCAAACACCGTCTTCGTAGGGACGCCATTCTTGGCGTCCGGGATTTCCCGAACCGTCCGCCCGCTCAAAAACACCTCCCAACATCGGGACGCCAGCGCCGCCTCTGCCTTTCATGCTTATCTCATCGCTGGCCGAGCGGATGGTTCCCGCCTCTACCCTCGAAACCAACTATTGCTGATCCACCCGATAGATAGCGTATATGGAATAGGGGGCGTGTCCTGCATCGGCTTGATCTGCCCAGTCGGCAAAAGCATCGGCGGATTCCTCTTCAGAGAAGAGATGGTATCTGTTGAGGTGAGGTGACCAACGTATCCTCAGTGCTTCCATGTCATCATCTCCATAGGCTTCGCCAGAGAGGCCGCTTCTCAAATTGCCTTGTGAGACATCAAATCCAAGCAGTTCCCAACCAGGGTCTACTTCCAATGGTTTGAAAGGATGTGTTGGCTTCAGCTCTTCCTTGTCCTCAAGGCTCATGAGTTCAGCAATGGCAATGACCCAATAGGCTTTACCTTCAAGACCGGGTGTCCTTTTCAGGTAAGCCTGCATAGCTCCTAAGTCCTTCCACAAGTTATCGATGCTTCTCTGTTCGATTGGAAACTCCAAATCCAATACCGAGCCGGTTGTAATGTCTTGACCGCTAATGACAAAGATGTTAGAGCGAAAAAGGGAACGCCAGACTAAGGTATCTGTCGAGAGAGGCTTCTCGATATCTTCCCGCAGCAAGAATCTCCTTCGAGTTTCTTGTGACCAGGTGTCCAGCCCTAACCACATCTCCCGCGCATCGAAGCCAATAATGAGTTGCTCGTACCGCATGGACAGCTCCTCCTCTGAAAATAGACGCTCGCATCGCTCAAACACGGGACGCCATTCTTGGCGTCCGGGATTTCCCGAAACTACCGCGCCCGTCTTCCAGAACCCCTGGAGGGGGTGGTCTTCCTCTAGCCGGGGATTTCATCCCTCGGCGACCTCCCCGCCGACTCTACCCCGCCCATTTTCATCCCTATGTGTCGTAACGCCCTTTCATGGACACCAGCCTGAAAACCCCACCCCTCGGAATTTCTCTGTGTCCTCTGCGTCTCTGCGGTTAGAATTTCTTCCCCTCCCTCCGTATGATCTTGGCGTTCTTGGCGGTTCGTTTTGTCTTTTTTCTTTGCGTCCTTTGCGTCTGTGCGAAGCCTCCCTTTAGGGATTGCGGTTAAATCTTCTTCTCTCCGATTTTATAGCGCAAAAGTAGACAAAATGTCACCCTAACCGCCCCATTTTGTGCTACCCTGTATTTGCGGACGGGTACGGACGGGCTTTTTCCCGTCCGCCGCCCCCCGCATCGCACCTTTACAACCTATCGCCTGCAAATATCGCATCCCAGCGTTGTTGCAAGAATCACCGAATTGCAACTGCAACAATTGCAACAACTGCAACGAGGCTGCCTTGCATGTAAGCCATCTGGCACAGAATCGCCGTTCCGCAACTGCCGCAATTGCCGAAATTGCCGCAGTTGCCGCAACAAAAACGCCATGCAAACGAGATCGGGAACCACTGATCGATCAGCCATCTGTTTCTGCTATCCCTTCAGTGGCTGCGATTCCCTGACACAAAATGGCGTGGGTGGCGTGTCTGCCATTGCCGCCATTTCCGCCACAAAATCGGGCATTCTTCCCGTGGGGATCAGTCCAGCGAATGGGGAACTGTCACAAAAGGACGCGCTTACGCCTGTTTCGCCTGCACCTCCTGGCACAAAAATGCCATGTGCCATTGCCGCCATTTATGCCATTTGTGCCAATTGGTCCGTCCGGCATGGACGACTTGGACGACATTTCGGACGATTCTCAGAATTCTCACATTCTCATTCTTATCAGTTTTCTCATCGCCGCTGTCTGTCCATTCCGTTCAGCTTAAGGTTATAAGCTACCCGCTAATAGCCGCCTGCATTGTTCTATCAACTATCAACTATAAACCATTAACTTCTCCTCTTTTGGCGTCAGAACAATGTCGCGGTAGAGTCAGAGTGGGGGTTGGGAGAAAGGAACAGCGATGGAACCGCAGACCCGTTTTTCAATGGGGATTCCCCGCGCATATCCCACCGAGGATCGTTATGCCTTCTGGCTCACCACCGGCGATAAAAAGCTGCTGGCCGTCGTCCGCGGGATGAACTGCGTCGCCGCGCTCAAGCGATCCCGCTCCACCGGCCGCATCGTCGTCCAGATCGATGACAGCCACGATCCCGACGAAGCCTGGCACTGGATCCGCGCCGAACTCGAACAGGCCGTCAACGAGGTCGAACTGGATGACATCTGGCTCGACGCCATCAAGTGGATTCTCTGAGCGACTTCTCCACAGGATCACCCGCCCATGACCAGCGACCTGATCGATGTTCGCCCCGATGAGCGCTTCGACGAAACCCGCCTGGCCGATTTCCTGAGCGGCAAGCTCCCCGGCTCGGAACATCCGCTGACCGTCCGGCAGTTCGGCGGCGGCGCGGCCAACCTGACCTACTGGCTCGACTACGGGACGCACGAATACGTCTTGCGCCGACCTCCACTGGGGCCGGTCGCGCCCACCGCCCACGACATGTCCCGCGAATACCGCGTCCTCTCCGTCCTGCATCAGGTCTTCCCCTATGCCCCCCGCGCCCACCTCTTCTGCGACAGCCCCGATGTGATCGGCGCGCCCTTCTTCGTGATGGAGCGGCGGCATGGGCTGGTCGTGCGGCGCTCGCTCCCGCCGGTATATGCCGCCTTTCCCGACGCGCCCCGCCGGATGAGCGCGGCCCTCGTAGATGCCCTGGCCGATTTCCACGCCGTGGATTACCGCGCTATCGGGCTGGAGACGCTGGGCAAGCCAGCCGGCTTCATCGAACGGCAGATCGAAGGCTGGTACGCTCGCTGGCAGAAAGCCAATGACGACCCGCTCCCGGAGATGGAAGTCGTCTATCGTTGGCTCCGCGATAACCTCCCGCCAGAGACCGCCCCCGCCCTGGTTCACAACGACTACAAGCTGGATAACGTCA
>JAEUQZ010000344.1 GCA_016788965.1 Anaerolineae bacterium
GACGAAGCCATTTACACCGAGTTGAAGTTCCACCAGAACGCTGTCGGCGCGGTTCCTGGCCCGATGGACTGCTTCCTGATCCTGCGCGGCATCAAGACCCTCACGCTGCGGATGGAACGCCACTGCGCCAACGCCCTCCAGATCGCCCGCTTCCTGGAAGATCACCCCGCCGTCGAGACAGTCCTCTATCCCGGCCTGGAAAGCCACCCCCAGCATGAATTGGCAAAGCGCCAGATGAAGGGCTTCGGCGGCATGATTAGCATCATCCTGAGCAGCCCGGAAGCTGCCCGCCGTATGGTCAGCCGCACCAAACTTTTCGCCCTGGCCGAAAGCCTCGGCGGGGTCGAAAGCCTCATCGAGCATCCCTACAGCATGACCCACGCCAGCACCGCCGCCTCGCCGATTGCCGTGCCGCCCGCGCTGGTGCGCCTCAGCGTCGGCATCGAACACGTCGATGACCTCATGCTCGACCTGCGTCAGGCGCTCGAAGGGTAAGCGAACCTTCAGAAAGCAGGGGTATCCTCATGCCGCAGCCCGAACGCAAATCGCGCCCAGACTGGTTGGAAACCGACGGTGAAATCCGCCAGGCCGCGCCTGATGCCGGGCTGATGGGGGTGTTGGACGGTCTCCGCGCCAAGAAAGGCGCAGGGACCTTCCGCCCACGATTCCCGGAACTGCACTTCAGCACCGACCTCTTTATCGATGACGCGGTGCAGGCGCTGGAAGTTCAGGCGGCGCGGGCCGGCCGCGTGCAGCCGGATGGCCTGCTGATCGACTGCGAAACCAGCCGTCAGGACTCCGACCGCGCCCGTTTTCGATTGAGCGGCCGTCGGGCAGGACACCAGACTTCCCAGTTGGTTGGGACGTTTCAGCGGTGGGAAGGGGATCGCACCCGGATCGATGGCGATTTCAAGCTCTACCCGGTCACGGAAGCGAAGCCGGGGAACTCGGCGGGGGTATTCACCGGCCTGTCGGTGCTGGTGCTGATGGCAGTGGGGGTGCTGGTTTTGTACACGTCAGGCTCATTCCCCGCCGAAATTCTGATCGCGATGGTCATGATCGGCGTGATCGGCAGCACCATCTCCAGCTATATGCAGCGTGCTGACCAGGAACAGCGCCGCCTCAAACACGCCCTCAACGCCCAGGAGTCCCATGACCTGAATCTGCTGGTCGATATCCTCATCGCTGCCTACCGCGACCACGATGTGCAGTGGATCAAGCCGCCGATGTAGCGGTGACCCGGCGGGTCGCCCGCCTGAAAAACCATCCGCAGTTGAATTGTTTTTCCGTTAGCGCGCTCGCATCACGCTGCGCCATAAGGCCGCCCGTTCGGCTTCGCTGAGTTCGCGGGACTGCCCCGGCTGCAATCCCTCCAGCGTGATCGGCCCAATCGCCCAGCGCACCAGCCGTAGCGCTGGATGCCCGACCGCTGCCGTCATCCGCCGCGCTTGGCGGTTGCGCCCTTCCGTGAGCGTCAACTTGATCCAGCAGTCGGGTACGTTCTTGCGGAACCGGATCGGGGGGGTGCGTGGGGGAAGGTCAGGGGGAACCGCCAGCCGTTCGACCTGCGCCGGGAGAGTCAGCCCGTCGTTCAGCATGACCCCCCGGCGCAGTTGATCCAGCGCCGCCTCATCCGGGATGCGCTCCACCTGGACGAGATAAGTGCGTGGATGTCCGAAGCGCGGCTCGGTCAGCCGCGTCTTCAGCCGCGCGTCATCGGTCAGCAGCAGCAGCCCTTCGCTGTCCAGGTCCAGCCGTCCCGCCGCATACACATCCGCTGTGGTGATGTAGTCGGCCAGCGTGGGGCGGCCTTCCCGGTCGGTGAACTGGGTCAGCACCCCATACGGCTTCCAGAAGCGGATTACCCGGCGGGTTGTCACATCGATCAGCGCCGCGCCAGATAATCCAGCAGATCGATCTGCGTGATGATCCCGATCACTTTGCGGTCATCGCTGCCCGGCGTCCGCTCGATCACCAGCGCCATCTTCTCCGTGGTGAACAGACTCATCAGCACTTCCGCCGGCATATCCGGCGTCACCGTCGGCACATGCTCATGGATCACCCCGGCAGCCTCGATGGCCGTCTGCGAAGCTTCCCCGCCCGGCGACCGCAGCAGATAGTTCAGCAGGTTCACCTCGGTGACGATGCCCACCAGTTGATCGCGCTCGCCGATGACCGGCAGTTGGCTTACGTCCGCGGCTTTCAGCTTGTCGATCACCGCCGTCACCGAGTCGCCGCTCCGGGCGCTGACCATTTCGTGCTGCGGCTTGCGGCTCAGGATCGCTGAGACCGGCGTATCCACCCAGTCGCTTTCCAGGAAGCGGTTTTCGCGCATCCAGTTGTCGTCGAACACCTTGCTCAGATAGCGCGTTCCGCTGTCTGGTAGCAGCACCACCACCAGCTTATCCGGCCCCAGGCTCCGCTCGGAGGCATACCGCAGCGCCCCAGCCACCGCCGCCCCGCACGATCCGCCGACGAACATGCCTTCTTCGCGCACCAGCCGCCGTGTCATCAGCAGCGACTCTTTGTCGTTGACCTTCACCATATCGTCGATGGTGGCGAAGTCGTACACCGACGGGATGAAATCCTCGCCGATGCCTTCCACCTTGTAGGAATGTGCCTCGGACATCCGCCCGCTGTAGAAGTAATCGTGCAGGATCGAGCCAATCGGATCGACGCCGACGATCTGAACCTTCGGGTTCATCTCTTTGAGGAACTTCCCCACGCCCGTGATCGTCCCGCCCGTGCCCATCCCCGCCACGAACACATCGATCCGCCCGGCCGTCTGCCGCCAGATTTCCGGCCCGGTTGTCTCGTAATGCGTCTGCGGATTGACCGGGTTATGGTACTGGTTGGCGAGGATGCTGTTCGGCGTCTCGGCCACGATTTGCTTGGCGACGCTGTAGTAGCTGCGCGGGTCCTCCGGCTCAACGTTCGTGGGAGTCACCACCACCCGCGCCCCATACGCCCGCAGCACGCGGATTTTCTCCTCCGACATCTTGTCCGGCATCACGAACACGCACTTGTAACCCTTGATCGCCGCCGCGATAGCCAGTCCCACTCCCGTGTTGCCGCTGGTCGATTCGACGATGGTTCCGCCCGGCTTGAGCCGTCCGTCCCGCTCGGCATCCTCGATGATCGTGATGCCGATCCGATCCTTGACCGATCCGCCGGGATTGAAATACTCCACTTTGGCGACCACCTGGGCGCGTACCCCGCGTGCCACCCGGTTCAGCCGTACCAGCGGCGTATTGCCCATCGCCCCCAGGATGTTATCGTGAATCTGCGGCTCAGCGGGCAGGTCTTCCCGCTTGTGATCTGCCCGTGCGTCCAGCACCATAACCCTTTGCCCTTCTGACTTCTTGCCTGTTGGCCTCATTGTACAGCACGTCTCACAGATTCACCTCGGCCCTGACCACGCCCGCCCGTTCATGCCGCGCCACGAGTTTCACTGTCCCGCCCTGCGGCGCATGGATCACCCAAACGACCTTTGCCCGGTCAGAGGTTCCGCCGCTTTCGTCCCATACTCCGCTGCTCGGCGGCGCATCGTTCCAACCGCTGAGCTGGCTCAGTTCTTCGCGCGCCTTGCCCGTTCTGAGACTCGCTCCTTCCGGCAGCGTGATTTCTGCGATCACGCCCCGGACGACCTTCTTCTCGACCGCCTTCTTGCTCACCGCCGTCGGCAGCCATCCGGTGTTCTGCACCACCATCTGCACCTGGTAATGATCGTCCCCCAGCGCGACCGCCTGAACGCTGTGCAGTTCCAGGCGCGGCGCAACCAGCCCCAGCCAGATCAGCCAGTCGGCAAACCGCGCGATCTCGTTTTCCAGAAGGTGCGGCGGCGGATTCATCCATGCCAACTGCGCGTCCCACCCGCCCAGTTCCACCGTCCCAAGCTGCGGATGCTCGAACGCATACCAGTCCACGTACCCCTTGCCGCCCAGCGCCGTGTCGCTCCACTTGAGCAGCTTCAGATCATCCTCCAGCGGATGCTCCCGGAACCAATCGATGAACTTGAAGTTTTCGATCCCGGCTTGTTTCTGCGGACTCCAGATTTCCACCGTCCAGGTGTACACCCCCAGGTGATCGTACATCCAGTCATCGAACGCCCCGGTGGTGACATCTTTGGGGTGGTAGCGGAAATCGTGGTAGATCGAGACCGCCGGGTATCCCGTGATCTCCGTTCCCTTCTGCCCGATCTTCTGGTACGTCCACAAGTCTTCAGCCGGGAACTGCTCGTCGGGATGGGTGCTGTAGGGGCGCAGCAGCACGCCGCTGAACGTATGGAATGTCACTCCTCCGGTGATGTTCAGGTGCGCCGTGATGAACTGCGTCACTGCCCGGATTTCCGGTTCCGACGTGGGGTATGGGCCTGATCCCGGTTGCTCGCCATCCTGGCGCCACTGGAACGGGAAGTTGCGGTTGATGTCCAGGCCTTCCTTGTTCGGCGCGATCTGGATCGTCACGCCGTCGTAATTCCGCAGCCGACCCTCCGGCAGCACCCGGTAGTACGTCCCGCCGCGCTCCGTCGGCTCCCGCCGGATCAGCAGACGCGGCTCATCAGGATGTGCTTTCCAGCGCCCGTTCGGATCAGGAATCCGCATCGAAAGCATCCGCCCATCGCCATCGATGTCCTCGTACAGCAGCCCTTCGACCGCTTCCTCGTCATACGGGTACGGCCGCGTGCTGGATCGGATGTGCTTGGGACGGTCGGCCAGCGCCCACTCCGCGCCATCCGGGTTGATCCGCGGACAGATGTAGAATGCCCGTGTATCCAGCGCGTGGGTCACAGCTTCATCCCGGCCGTAACCTTCCGTCAGCTTGTGCAGCAGGTGCAGGCACGCCGTCGAAGCCGAAACCTCGCCCGCGTGGATGTTCCCATCCACCCACAGCGCCGGCTTCTCCGTGGCCGGGCCGCTTGCCGCGTTCGTGGCCGTCACCAGCCAGATGTCCCGGCCTTCGTAGCTCTTGCCGATGCTGTCCACCTGGATCAGTTGGGGGAACTCGGCGGCATAGGCGTGCAGCAGCCGCGTCAGATCATCGTATCGGTAGAACCGGTCGAACCGTATCTCAGGCATATCCTCTCCGTATTCCTTTGCGCCCTTTGCGTCTGCTCTGTATATCCTTCACCCCCTCCGGTATGATCTCTGTCTGGACTTTATCCAAATGGTGGAAAGAAAGGGGCGGGCAAGGTAAGCTGATTTCTTGTTCAAGGAGAATCAAATGCTTACCCTGCCCGCAGAGATTATGGTCGTGATGGAAGCGTTTGCGCCAGTGTTTAGTCAGCGGATCTGGGATCGGGTGCAAGAGATGGTGATCGGGGCGATCCTGGCACCGGGACGGCGCACGGTGACGAGTCTGCTGCGGGTGCTGGGGTTGCAGGGAGACAGGCAGTTTCAGAACTACCATCGGGTGTTGAACCGAGCGCAGTGGTCGGGGTTGGAGGTGAGCGCGATCTTGCTGAGGATGCTGGTGAGCGCCTTTGTGCCGGCCGATGGGGAGATCGTGATGGGAGGGGATGACACGTTGGAGCGCCGACGCGGGGCGCGGATCGCTGGGCTGGGCTGCTTCCGGGATGCAGCGCGTTCGACCCAGCGCAATAAGGTGAAGAGCATGGGACTGCGCTGGCTGAGCCTGATGCTGCTGACGGAAATGCCCTGGAGCCGGCGCATCTGGGCGCTGCCATTTCTGACCGTGCTGGCTCCC